>JAGDAE010000100.1 GCA_017959645.1 Kiritimatiellia bacterium | reverse complement strand
CGGCGGAGCCCCGCCGCCAGGGGGAGGAGGCGCGCCGTGAAAAACGCAAGACGCGGAAGCGCTCTTCTGACCGCGCTTTGGCTGATCGCCGTGCTTTCGGTCATGGCGATGAGCTTCGCCTACGAAGCGAGGCAGCAGGCGGGAATAAACGTCTATGTGCGCGAACGCAACCGGGTGAACCGGCTCACCGACGCGGGGCAGATCATCGCCGAAGTCGTGCTCACCGGCTTTTCCGAGGCGACGGAATGGACCGACGGCGAAGACGAAGAGGATCTTTTCGAGAACGACAGATGGTACAAGCAGAAGCGCGAACTCAAAAAAAACTCGAAATGCACGATAGGCCCGATCCTGCTCGATGACGGCAATCTCGACACCGACAAGGATTTCGACGTCGACACGGCGCCGACGGTGAAAATCGAAATCGAGACGGTCAACGGCGGCAAAGACGGCGGAATAAACATCAACCAGCTCTACGACGGCGGCGACTCCAACTGGCGGCTGCGGTGGGAGATGATTCTCAAGAGCCACGGAATTCCCGAAGAGTTCAAGGTCGATGTCGAGAAAGAAGGCAGCGTCTATCTCAGCGACCTTCTCATCGCCTGCTGGAACGACTGGCGCGACGAAAACGACAACGTGACGACGATCGACGGCAGGGAGCTCGGCGCGGAGAATGCGTGGTACGAGGAATACGACGAAGACCACAGTTCGGAAATCGACGACGAAGACAGGAAGCGTCCGCGCAACGGCTCGATACCGAACGTGCAGGAGCTGGCGTACATACGCGGATTCAGGGACTTTCCGGCGATCCTGACCGGCGGGCTGGTGTATCCCGACGAGAAGGAAGACCCCGACGAGAATCCGCGACTTTCCGGGATAACCGGACTTTTCGGCACCACAGGCTCGGCGAAGGTCAACGTAAACGCGTGCACCGTCGAGCAGCTCAATACGGTCCCGGGCATCTTCAACGAGGACGACGACGATTTCGGGAGCAGCGACGTCGACGTCGCGCAGGCGATAGTCGACTGCCTGACGATCTGCCCGCGCGACGATGACAGCGTGAACGAGAACGACAGCTTCTGGCCGTACAAGGACTGGAGCGATCTCTGCAAGCGGGTGGACGACGAGTTCGACGTCGAGATCGGACAGGAGGCGAATGAATATCTCACCTACCAGCCGGACGAGTCGACGGTCTTCCAGATCACGATAACCGGCTCATCCATGGGCATGGAGCATTCCGTCAGGGCGAAGTGCTACGTGAAGGATAAAAAGGTTCGCTACATAGAATGGAGAGAAGATTGAAATGAAGCTCATAGACGGCAAGACGCTCGCTTCGGGAATGAGGCGCGAGATTGCGGCCGGGGTCGCGAAACTGAAGGCGGAGAAGGGCGTCGTTCCCGGGCTCGCCGTGATCCTCGTCGGCGACAACCCGGCCTCGGTCAGCTACGTGACGGCGAAGGAGAAGGCGTGCGAGGAGGCGGGGATGCGGTCCGAAGAGATTCGGCTCCCGGCGGAGACGACCGAAGAGGAGCTGACCGGGATAGTAAGGCGGCTCAATGGCGACGTCTCGATCCACGGCATTCTCGTGCAGCTGCCGGTGCCGAAGCACATCCGCGAAAAAGCGGTCATCGACGCGATTTCGCCAGAGAAGGATGTGGACGGCTTCACGCCGGAGAACATCGGCAAGATGATGATCGGCGACGAATGTTTCCTCCCGTGCACCCCGCACGGGATAATCAAGCTCATCGAGTTTTCCGGAACCGAGATCGCCGGCAGGCACGCCGTCGTGATCGGCAGGAGCAACATCGTCGGCAAGCCGGTCGCCGCGCTTCTTGCGAGGAAAGAAGCCAACGCCACGGTCACGCTCTGCCACACCGGAACGCCCGACATCGCGCATTTCACTCGACAGGCCGACATCGTCGTTGTCGCCGCCGGCAGGCCGGGTACGCTGACCGGCGGAATGCTAAAGCCGGGCGCGACGGTCATCGACGTCGGCGTGAATCGCGTTCCCGACCCGTCGCGTCCGAAGGGATACAGGATCGTCGGCGACGCCGATTTCGAAAGCTGCGCCGGAGTCGCCGGCGCGATTACCCCGGTTCCTGGCGGCGTCGGCCCGATGACGATAACGATGCTGCTCTGGAACACTCTCGAAAGCGCGAAACGTGCAGCGGCTCGATAAAGCGATTCTCGCCACGCATCCCGGTTTCTCGCGATCGCGGATCGAAGGTTTGGTCAAGGCTGGGTTTGTGACCGTAAACGGCGCGCTCGCCGGCAAAACCGGCATGAAAGTTTCGGACGACGACGAGATCGAGGTCGAGGTGCCGTCGCCGGTCCCGGCGGTTCCGCAACCGGAGAACATTCCGCTTTCGATCGTCTACGAAGACGCCGACATCATCGTTGTCGACAAGGCGCCGGGAATGGTCGTCCATCCTGCGCCGGGACATTTCACCGGTACGCTCGTGAACGCGCTCCTGCACCACTGCCCCGATCTCGGCGGCATCGGCGGCGTCGCGCGCCCCGGAATCGTGCACCGTCTCGACCAGGATACGTCGGGGCTTATCGTCGCCGCCAAGACGCAGACGGCGATGGACGGTCTGCAAAAAGCGTTCGCTTCCCACTGCGCCGTCGAGAAAATCTATGTCGCGATCTGCCACGGGCGGCCAGGTCTCGATTCCGGACGCATCGAGAATATGATCGGACGCCACCCCGTCGACCGCAAACGCATGGCGATCGTCGAGGGGCGCGGTAAACGGGCGGTCACCAACTGGCGCGTGCTCGGCGCGAACGGACCGGTTTGCGCCGTGGAATGCCGCATCGAAACCGGCAGAACCCACCAGATCCGCGTGCACATGGCCTCGCTCGGATGCCCGGTGGCAGGCGACAAGATCTACGGAAAATCCGCGCTCGACAAACGGCTCGAACCGGTCCCCGCCCGCCAGATGCTGCATGCCCGGCGGCTTGTGCTGTACCATCCGGCGAGAAACGAGAAAATGGTGTTCGAAGCGCCGGTTCCGGACGATATGCTGGCGTATTGCGGAGAGTTCCTGTGACAGACGGCGACGAGTATTTCATGCGGATGGCGTTGCGCGAGGCCGAAAAGGCGGCGGCGGACGGAGAGGTCCCGGCCGGTTGCGTGGTCGTCGATGCCGACGGCCGCATCCTCGGCCGCGCCCACAACCAGACCGAAGGGCTGGTCGACGCCACCGCCCACGCGGAAATGCTGGCGCTTTCGGCGGCCTTCGCGGCGAGGGGAAACTGGCGGCTTTCTGGGTGCACCGTGTTCGTCACGAAAGAGCCGTGTCCGATGTGCGCGGGGGCGCTCGTGCTGGCGCGCCCGGACAGGATCGTCTGGGGAGTGGCGGACGACAAGCGCGGCGGCTCGACGGTGTTCGGCATATTTCGCCATCCGGGCGTCAACCACCACCCGGAAATCGTCGAAGGGGTACTTGCCGATCCGTGCCGCGATACGCTACAGGCCTTCTTCCGCCGCCGGCGCGCGGAAAAAGACGAAAAACCGCGCTGAAAAATTTGTCCGGCGCCCCCATTGACACGGAGCGGCGCGAAATGATATACTATGCGCCGTTTTCGGTTCACGGGGCTGTAGCTCAACTGGATAGAGCATCAGACTACGAATCTGAGGGTTGTGGGTTCGACTCCCGCCAGCCCCGCCATGGACGCGAAGACGCCAGATTGCGGGGTGGAGCAGCCTGGTAGCTCGTCAGGCTCATAACCTGAAGGTCGTTGGTTCAAATCCAGCCCCCGCTACCAATTTTCTATCTGGCGTGTTTGTCGGACCGTAGCGCAGCCTGGTAGCGCGTTTGCTTGGGGTGCAAAAGGTCACGAGTTCAAATCTCGTCGGTCCGACCATTTTAAACCCGTGGAAAATCCGCTTTACGAAGGGGTTGTGATCACTTTGTTTTGCCACCCCGCCCGGCTTTCGAAAACTATGCGCCAGCTGTTTGACAAAACGCGGCGCGCTGTGATACAATATACACCCTGTGAATAAGGCAATTTCCATTTTCGCCGTCTGCGCGCTGGCGGCCAGCAGCGTTTGGGCGCTCGAAGTGACGGTAGATTGCGAGAGTCCTCCGGCGATGGCGGATTTCCGCTACCACCTCTCGAAGATGGGCGCGACGACTTCGACGTTGCGGGTCGCGCCGCACGGATATCGGGTCGCAAGCGAGGCGCCGGAGGCGTTCCGTCTTGTGGTGGAGGGCGAAAAGGCGTATGTTTCGGGCAGGGACGCGATGGCGGTTTCGCACGGATTGTACGAGTTGCTCGAACGCATGGGGTGCGATTGGGTCATGCCTGGCGAGCTGGGCGAGGTCGTGCCCGAAAATCCCGACCCAGGGCCGGAGGACTGCGACATCGAGGAAAGCCCGAGCTTCCAAGTGAGGAACCCGTGGTACAACGGCGGCGCGGCGTGCGTAAGCCAGAAGGAGTACGAGGAGTTCGCGGTCTGGCGTGTGCGCAAGAAAATGCACAACTTCTGCAATCACGACCTGTTCATGCAGGGCGGGCACATGTGGGACGAGATAATCAACCGTTACGCCGATGTCATAAAGGAGCATCCGGAGTATCTGGCGCTGGTGCGCAACTACGACGGAACCTACGAACGTCGCGGACCGCAGCTGGATACGTCCAATCCGGCGGTCGTAGGGCTTTTCGAGGATTACATACGGTGGGTTTTCGAGTCGAACAAGTGGCCGAAGGACCGCGCGGTGTGCCTCGGGATAGGCCCGGCGGACGGCGCCGGCTTTTCGGAGTCGCCCGAGGCGAAGGCGGAGGGGACCGGCAGGATCGATCCGATGACGGGGCTCGAGGACCAGATCGACACTCTGGTTCTCTTGTGCAACCGCATACTCGAGCACATCGGCGACGAGTTTCCGAATCTTCATCTCGGATTCTACCTCTATTCGGTGCATGCGGAATATCCGCTGAAATACAAGCCGAACCCGAGAATATCGATCGTCATAGCCGACATCTTCTATTCGCGCTACCATTCGTCGCGGGATCCGGTTCCTTCGCGGATATTCTACCGCAAGATACTCGAGAAGTGGGCGTCTTCGCCGGTGTTGAAGTTCTTCCGCGGATACAACTGGAATTTATTCGACAAGTGTCTGCCGTTTTCGAAGCTGAAGGTGTGGGCGGACGAGTATCCGGTGTATCACGCGATGGGCGTCGAGGGTTCGACGACGGAGAGCGAGATGTCGTGGGCGACGACGGGGCCGGGCAACTACTACGAGGCGGAACTTTTGTGGGACGTGACGGCGGACATGGAAAAGACGCTGCGCAAATATTGCGACCACGCTTTCGGCGACGGCGCGGACGAGCTGTACGGCTACTACATGGAGCTTACGCGCAGGCAGTGCGAGGCGAAGCAGGAGGCGGGCGGAATCTTTGCGACGCGGCTCATATTCGACCGCGATTTCGTGAAATGGGCGTACGGCAGGTTCGACGCGGCGGAGAGGAAGGCGAAGAAGGAAGAGGAGAAAAACCGCATACGGCACATGCGCTTTCCGGTCGAGCAGCTCGACGAGTTCTTCGACATGCAGGAGCGGCACTTCAGTTTCGATTTCGCCGGCGCGGACCGCACGATGCTGAGGATGATGGACGAGCGGCAGAAGGTGCACGACGAGCGCGACCATTGGGTAAGCCAGGCGTCGGTATGGTACATGGACTGGTACTACCGGCGCGCGCTCGCCAAGGCGGCGGTTTTTTCGCAGGAGCCGTACGAGATCGTCTACCGCATACCCGAGGAACTGCCGACGGTGTTCGATCCGTTCAAACGCGGCAGGGATCTCGGGTTCGACGACGGCCGGCTCAACGACGCCGACTTCATCAAGACCCACACCTACGCGATTCCGTGGGCGGCGCAGGGGCTGTCGAGCATGCCGACCGGCAGCGTGTGGTACCGCATACGCG
>JAGDAE010000099.1 GCA_017959645.1 Kiritimatiellia bacterium | reverse complement strand
GTCGATTCGCACGTACATCACAGAATCTCCATCGCGAACGCCACAATGCAGGGAATGGTCGCTATGCTCAGCAGCGTGGAGGCGCTGATCACGCCTACGGACGTGTCGACGTCGCGCCCGTACTTCGAAGCGAGCATCGACACCATGGCAGCGACCGGGGCGGAAGAGGCGGTAACTATCGCCAGCATCATGGTGCGGTCGAGAACGGCCCGGAAAGGATACAGACATGCGGTCGTGAGCAGCGGGAGCCCGGCGAGACGCAAAGCCGTCGCGAGCCAGGCGGCGGGGTCGGAGGCCGCAGAAGCGAGTTTCGCGCCGGCGAGGTAATGTCCGACGATAATCATCGCGAGCGGCGTGTTGAGCGCGGCGACATGGTGCACCGGCGACGCTAAAACCTGCGGCAGGCGCAGAGAGAGAAAGAACAGCGGCAGGCCGACCGCCAGCCCCGCCGTGCCCGGATTCACGACCAGCGTGCGCGAAAACCCCGCTTCGCCCTTCATCGTCGCCAGCCCCCAGCTCCATATGAAAAAGTTGAAGACGACAACGTAGGCGATGCCGAAAAACACCCCGCGCTCGCCCAGTATCGCCTGCTCCAGCGGAATCCCCATGAACCCGGCGTTCGAAAACACGGCGGACAGCAGCAGCACCCGGCGAGTGGAGTCTGAACGGTGCCGCACGGCGAGATACGCGATCGCGATCGCGGCAAGATGCACGGCGACCGCGATCGAGAACGATATCGCGAGCGACGAAAGCTCGGCCCGATCGAACGGACGCTGGAAAACGTCGACTATCAGGCATGGAGTCACGACGAGAATGAGCAGGTTCACCATCCCCTTGCGGGCGGAGTCGTCGATCAGCCCGGATATCCGGCAAAGCGCGCCGGCGGCCATCAGCACGAACAGCACGCCGACCTGCGTCGCGACTGCAAGGAGATTTTCCACGTCAGTAGATCTTCAGCGAGACCGGCCCGAGCAGTCCGCTCGGAGACTGTTCGACCGGCACCTTGTAGCGGCTGGGAACCGTCTGGTAGTGGTTGTTGAGCGTATTGTAGACGGTTACCGAAACCTCGTTTTCGCCTTCGGCGAGATCGCCGGTCACATCTACCTCGTAGGGCGGACACGTCACGCACTTCGGCTCGCCGCCGTTGACGACGACTTCGGCCGAGCATCCTACACCGCCGAGATCGAGCATCGCCCGGCTTCCGGTTCCGGCGAGATTGAACTTGCGGCGGTACTCGGCGCCGCCTGAATAGCAGCGCATCCCTTCGCAACGCGCCCAGTCGCCGAGCATGGTCTTCGCCGGCTCCATGACGAGCCGTATCTCTTTCTTGAACGCGTTGCCGCCGACATGTCCCGGGGCGAACGCGACCTTGACCGAAAGAACGCCGTTTTCGATGCGCTTCTCGAGAACCTCTCCGTACACGTCGATTTCGGCGTCGACCGTGCCTGGCGGAACGGACGCCGTGAACGTTCCGGTCTTCTCCTCGCCGCCGAACGGGTCGAACGCGAGACATGTCATGCTGCCGTACCATCCCATCGACAGTTCCTCGAGCCGGCGTTTTTCCATGGCTTCGGAATCTTTCAGCATGAGATAGGCGCGCCCGAAGCCGCGGGTCGAAAACGCCACCTTCGTGTAGCCAGGCTCCAGTTTGACGATATCGTCAGGCGAAAACGCCCTGCCGCCGATCTCAAGCGACAGCAACGACGGGCTGGACCATTCGCCGACGTGTTCGTCGCCGTACGGGAACGGCGGCTCGGAGCCGAAAAGAATCCTCGCCTTCGTCGCGGCGGAAGCGTAGACGAACGTCTCGAACTCGTGGATCTCGGCGTTTTCGTCGGCTCCCGGCGGCGGCATGACGTTGTAGAACGCGCCGAACGACTCGCTGTAGGGGCCGAGTATGAGGAAATAGTCGCCGACGACGGCGTTGAGGCCGTGATGGTTGTTCTGGTCGCACGGCTTGCCGAACACGTTGTAGCGCCACGAGAACTCGTACGGCTCGCCGTCCATATAGAACTGCGGCCCGTACATCAGATTCTGGTCGACGCCCTTCTCCACCCAGCGCATGCGGCGCACTTCCGGCCCGATCGTCTCTTCCGACGCAGGACGGCGAAAATCTCCCCAGCGGTTGTCCATCGTCGGAAGAATCCTGAAATCCCACTCTCCGTCCAGCGCGACGGTCGCGACCGGTTCGGACACGAACGGCTCCTGCGCAGTCTCTTCGCATTTCTTCGAGCGGTCGAACACGACAAGTTTCGGCCCCGGCACGAGCGGATCGAACTTCACGTCCACCCTTCCTCCGGAGAGGGAGGCGGATATCTTTTCCGTACCGGTCTCGCCGGTCCACAGATTCCACACTTCCGGGCTGCGGTCGGTCCTGAAGCTTACCTCCGCCCCGGCCGGGAGATCGACAAGATAGTAGATGTCGCGTTCGGCGGTACGGCGATGGTGGCACTTGAGCCCGGCCGGACCGCGCACGTCCCTGTCTGACGAGACTGCAGGCAGTACGTCGTCGAGCGTCTCGGCGGCGATTACCGTGCCGCCCGCCTTTTCGAATTCGTCGAGTTTGCGCCGCGACTCTTCGTATATCGCGAACATCTTCGGCAGGATCACGATTCGGTATTCTTCGCCCGACACCTTGAGCGCGACCGCACCGTCGGAGGTTTTGCCTATCTCGGCGGCGACGATCGAATCGCGGTCGATGAAATCGCAGTCTACCGAGCCGTCGACGGCGAGGAGCTTCACGAGCGAGTGCGAGAGATTTACCGAATCCATCCCGCGACGCGAATCGACGACCACAGGCTCGAGCGGAACCGCGATCGCGACGTCGCAGACATGGCTGCCGCACGTCAACGCATAGGAGAGGCGTTCGAAATAGCGGAACGTATGCTGGATATGCGCCCAGTACGGCTGACGGAAGTGGTAGCACGGCGGCGCCCATTCCCACCACGAGCCGTACGTCGAATAGTAGAGTCCGTGCAGATTCAGCAAATTCGCGCCGTAGACGTAGTTGTGGACCGTGGCGTCGAAGATCGACGCCGTCGACGCCTGCCAGCCCTGGCTGTGGTATCCCTCGAGCCACACCCGGGGGCGGCGGTAGAGATGCGAAATCGACGAGCCCATCTTGCACTTTACCGGATCGGCCGAACCGCCCGGAGTGTCGAAGCCAGGAGCCGTGTACCAGCGCATCGCCGCCATGTAGTCGCCGAACTCGTCCGGAACCGTTCCGCGCGTCGCCGGGTCGCACGCGTAGATCCTGCCGCGAGAGGCGTGCCAGTCGTAGATCGGCTTGAAATAGCGCTCGCCTTCGAGCGCCGTCATCACGTCGTTGTAGTCCAGGCGCACCTTGGCGGTATTCTCGCCGATGTCGGTGAAAAGCCCCGGCAGAAGCGGCACGATATCGTAGCCCTTGCGCGCCTTGAACTCGTCGGGGAAATCGTCGCACCAGAGATGCGAATTCCCCGAAAGCCGCAGCTCGTCCTGGAAGAAATAGTTGAGAGCGTCGTGGGCGGCTTCGGGGACGCGGTCCCAAAACGGTTTGAAAAAGCGATCGATCACTCTGCGGGCCGATTCCGGATTGAGCGGATCGAGCGTCTCCGGACGGCGAACCGGCACCACTTCGATTCCGTACGGCGAGGCGGGGCTTTCCCTGGCTTCGAGAACGGTTCCCCTCGTCTCTTCGCTGTCGATTCCCAGCTCGCGGAACAGGTTGTCGCGTCCGGGCCAGTCGAGGGTATAGCCCGAAAGCCCGATTCCCATGCCGAGCTCGTGCGACTTTTCGGCGGCGAAGACGAACACGTCCCACCATTCTTCCGAAAAGATCGCCGGCTCGACCGGCATCGTCTTCCAGCCGCCGGTACGGTTGTGGCAGTAGTTGATCTGCGTTCCGCTGACTCCTTTGGAGTGCAGCTCTTCAAGCTGCCAGGCGATGCGCTCCTTGTCGAGCTTCTCGCCGGTCCACCACCAAAAAGGCACCTCCCCGTATCCCGGGGGAGGCGCCTTGAACCCGGCGGCAGTAAACGCCGCCGCCAGCAGAATCGCAGATGCGCACATGGCTTACTTCGAAAGCAGAGCCGCCGAATCCGGATCGAGAAACATCCCGCAGTCGGGGTGCATCTGCATTATCGAGCTCGGGAGCATGTTGGTAACCGGACCCTCGATCGCGCCCTTGACCGCCTCGGCCTTGCGCGAATCGGGGCAGGTGCAGCAGATGGCCTTCGCCCACATGATCTGCTTGATGGTCATCGAGAACGCCTGCTTGGGAACGTCGTCGATCGTCGCGAACCATCCCTCTCCAACCTGCTGCATGCGGCACTTGTGGTCGAGGTCGACGACGAGATAGGCGTCGTTGGTGTCGAAATTCGCAGGCGGATCGTTGAACGCCAGATGCCCGTTCTCGCCGATTCCGACGCAGGCGACGTCGATCGGGGCGACGCGCAGCAGATCCTGCAGGCGCTTGATCTCCGCCTTCGGGTCGGCGGCTTCGCCGTTGACTTCGTTGAACGCCTTGAGCGGCTGCGGGGTTTTGGCGACGAAACGCTCGCGCATGTAGTTTCGGAAGCTCGCCTTGTGCGAAACCGGCAACCCCACGTACTCGTCGAGATGGAACCCGGTCACTTTCGTCCAGTCGATGTCCGGCTCCTTGACGAGCGCCTCGAGAAACTCGAACTGGCTTGCGCCGGTCGCGACGATTATGCGCGCCTCGCCGTTGTCCTTGATCGCCTTGCGTATGCGCGCCGCGGCGAAATCCGCCGCCTTCTGCGCCATGTCCAGCTTGTCTTTTCCGATATATGTCTGCATTTTGCGTTGTCCTTTTGTTTGTGCTTTCAGATTTTCATTTCGGCGGCGCCGGAGACGATCCGGTCGCGCGAGAAGCCCATTTTTTCGAGATCGACGTCGACCAGCCCGAGCGGGGTCGCATGCTCCCAGCCGCCGCGGGTGAAGTCGGGCACGTCGACCGGCGCCGAACGGCGGCCGACCGACTTCTCGGAGAGTTCGCAGATCGAGCAGGTCGTGGCCAGATCGTACACGTCCATGTCGAGCGGCATCCCCTGCTGCATGCAGTAGGCCCAGCGCAGATCCATTATGTAGTCCATTCCGCCATGTCCGCCGACCTCGGCGGCGATCTTGTTGGCGGTCTTCCAGAGCGGATGCTCGTATTCCTTGCGCAGCCGCTCGGTCATTTCCGGATCGAACTGCGTATGGTGCTGCGCCTTGGGCATGCCTTCCGTCTCCGCGTGGATCCTCATCGGGAAGCCGTAGAATATCCCCTTCGTGCCCGAGACGAGATCGATGCGCGAATAGGGGCGGGCGGTGGCCACGTCGTGCTGGATCAGGATCGTGCGGCCTTTCGCTGTGCGCACGAGCGTATTGTTCATGTTGGCCATCTTGAACTTCACGTCGCGCTTCCACGCGTCTTTCGTCGCCTCTGCGAAGACTTCTTTCGCGTATTCCTCGTAGGCGCCGCCGAGCGAGTCCATCGAGACGAGATAGTCCATCCGGTCGCCGCGGTTGACGTCGAGGCACTGGCAGGCCGGCACGAGCCCGTGGGTTGGATACTGGTTGCCGGCGTGGTCGATGTTCCACTTCATGCGCCAGTGGTCGGGATATTCGTCGTTGAATATCCCCTGCCGGCGGTCGTGGATGTAGGCGCATTCGGCGTGGGTCAATGTTCCGAGAACGTTGTGGCGGCAGAGCGAAATCGCCAGCAGCTCCTCCTCTCCGTAGCAGCAGTTCTCGAGCTGCATGCAGTGGAGCTTCGTCTTCTCGGCCGTCTCGACCAGCTCCCAGCAGTCGTCGACCGTCATCGCGGCCGGAACCTCGATCAGCGAGTGCTTGCCGGCCCTGAGCGCGTACAGCCCGATTTCGACGTGCACCTGCCACGGCGTGCAGTTGTAGACCACGTCGACTCCGTCGGAATCGCAAAGCGCCTTGTACGCCTCCGGGCCGACGTACTCGGCCGCCGGCGGGCGGTTGTTCTCCTTGAGCCACGCCTGCTCCTTCGCGAGGCGGTCGGCGAAAAGGTCGCACATCGCCGTCACCTTGACGTTCGGCAACATCGAAAGCCGCCTGACCGCGCGCCAGCCGCGCATTCCGACGCCGACCACGCCGACGCGTATCTCCTTCAGCGGCGCGCACGCGAAACCCTGCATCGGGGCGGCGCAGCCCGAGCCCCAGAACGCCTTGGGTCCCGTGCAGCCGGCCAGTGCGGCGGCTCCGAGCGAAAGCCCGAGAAACTCTCTTCTTGACGTGTTCATATTTGTCTATCCTCCATTTTTGCGAAAAACCTCTCCACCGTCTCGCGGTCTTCGCCGCGGTCCCTGAAAATCGCGCTGCCCACCGCGAGCAGGGCGGCCGTTGCCGCCGCCGTCGACAGGAAGCACGGCGTCATCTCGCGCAGATACGGATATTTCGCGCCGGCCGCGAAGATCGCGAGCCCGACCGCGATGCCGCCGACCAGCGCCAGGATTCCGGCGCGGCGTGATATCCCCTTCACGAACACGCCGGCGATCATCGGCAGCGCGATCGGCGGCAGGAAAACGCCGAACACCTTGTTCGCGAGATTGAACAGATCGTCCGCCCCCTGCGCATACTGCATGACGAACGTAAGCGAAACGACCGCGACGCCAACGAACACCGTCGCCGCGCGGGCGGCGACCATGCGCTTCGCCGGAGTGTCGTTCTTCGCGAGCCGCCCGTATATCTCGTTGACCAGCACGCTGGCGGCGGCGTTCAGATTGCCGGCGAGCGAACTCATCGTCGCCGAGAACATCGCCGCCACGACCATGCCGATCATCCCGACCGGCAGCACCGAATTGCACACCGTGGCGTAGACCGCATTCATCGCCTGCGCGTCGCCGGTGTCGATCCCGGGCAGGAACACTCTCGCCGCCATCGCCGGGAAGAAGAACAGCGGCGGACCCGCGAACAGCAGCGCCGCCACCAGATACGCCATCTTCTTCGCGTCTTTGTCGCTCTTCGTCGTATAGTAGCGCTGCACGAGCGACCAGTTGGTCGAAAGCGTCGAACCGACCAGCAGGAAAAACACCCCCATGTAGACCCAGTCGTACTTCTCGGCCGTAAAGGCGAAGAACCCTTCCGGCGCCCTCTCGAGAAACACCGAAAAACCGTGCGCAAGCCCCGCGCCGCCGTCGACGGACGCCAGACGGCCGAGACAGAGGACCGGCAGCGTGAACACGACCGCGAGAATGACGAAGAACTGGATGAAATCGCACGTCAGCGTCGCCTTCAGCCCGCCGAGAAAAGTGTAGAGCACGATGATCACGCCCGAAATGCAGATCGACCAGAACAGCGGAAATCCCATCCCCACGCCGACTACCGTGCCGATCGCGAGCAGTTTCAGCGCATTGTCGAGAAGCTGCATCGGCAGCCCAAGCCACGCGAGCGTCTTGCACATCGCCGGGGTGTACCTCGTCGCGATGTAGTCGATCGGGCTGCCCGTGGCCGCCCTGCGCCAGTGCACCGCAAGAAACTTCGCCCCGAGAAGGACCGCCGGAACCGACAGCCAGCTCACCGTCACCGGAACCCAGCCGTATTTGTATGCGAGCGCCGAATACATCACGAACGCCAGCGCCGAGAAGCTGTTCATGTAGAACGAAATACCCGCCAGCCACCACGGCACCGACTTGTCGGACCCGAAAAACTGCACGGACGATTTCTGGCGGCGGGAATAGAACACCCCGACTCCGATCATGAGCGCGAAAAACACTGCGACGACCGCGTAGTCGAGCGTCGCGAGAGCGGCGAATATCATTTCGTTCCTCCGATGAGTTCAAGCGGATTGTCGTGGCCGACGAGACGGCATTCGTCCGGCGTCAGCCCGATCTTTTCCGAAAGCAGGGACATCATGTCGGCCATCGGCGTGGTCGCTCCGACGAGACAGTTGCGCGCGGGGTTCCAGAGAAGCCCCGACGGTTCGAGCCGCGCGTGTTCGCCCGAAACTACATATTCACCCGGCGGCATGCCCGCAGGGAACTGCGCGTCCGAAACGGCCACCAGCCGCCTTGCCGGCACCGCGCGGCAGTACACCTTCAGCATCGAAAGCGTCAGGTGGTGGCCGTCGGGTATGAACATCACGCTCATCCGGTCGTCGGCGAGCGCCTCCCAGATCACGTTCTCGCGCCGGTGTATCATGTTCGGCAGCCCGTTCCCGAGATGCGTGTACGCGCTCGCGCCGGCTTCGATCGCCGGTTCGAGTTCGGCCGGCGTATGCGCCATCTGGTGTCCGAGCGCGACCGTTACGCCCTGTTCGCGGACGGCTCGTATGAACTGCGGCGCGCCTTCCAGCTCGGCCGCGACGTTGACCATCCTGATCAGTCCGCCGCAAGCGTCCTGGTAGCGGCCGAAGAGCGTCAGATCCGGCTTGCGCACCCAGTGGAGATCGTGAGTCCCCACCGCGCCCGGTTCGGGCGAGATGAACGTGCCTTCCATGAAAATCCCGATTATCGCCTTCTCGACCGCCGCGTTGCGCTTTCGCTCGGCGGCGATCGTCGCGAGATTCTTCTCCAGAATCGCGGGATCGGTCGAGAGCAGCGTCGGCATGTACGCCTCGGTTCCGCGCTCGGCCAGCGCGGCCGTCGCCGCGGCGACCATTTCGCCGGTCAGGCCCGGGGAATTGAAGTCGATTCCGCCGAACCCGTTTACCTGCAGATCTATCCAGCCCATGTCCTTCTCCTCATATTTCCAGTTCGTAGCTGCCGGAGATGTATTTCTTTTCCGTCCCGTCCGGCGTTCTGACCGTCGCCGACGAACCGACCGGAATCGTGAAGCGCCACTTGCATTTGCCGTCCTCGCCGTACTTCCATTCCGAAACGATGTCGCCGTAGAGCGAATGGTAGACGGCCCTGGCGCTGCCGACGCGCCGGTCCGGAACCGGCGCGAGCGTGAACTCCGAGAACCCGCCTTTCTCTCCCGGTCTTATCCCGGCGATGTTGCGCACCATCCATCCCTCGACCGCGCCGTATGCATAGTGGTTGAAGCTGTTCATGCCGACCGGACCGAATCCATCTTTCGTCGTGTAGCTGTTCCAGCGCTCCCAGATCGTCGTCGCCCCCTGCGCGACCGAATACAGCCACCCGGGAAAATCCTCGTTCAGCAGCACGTCGTAGGCCGTCGCGCTCTCGCCGATCGCGCTGAGCGTGTCGAGCAGTATCGACGTTCCGAGAAAGCCGGTCTTGATCCGGCAGCCGTTGGCGCGAATGGATTCGAGAAGGTTCGCCTTGTTCGCCGCCTCCGCTTTTTCGTCCGGCGACAGCCCGAGCGCGAGAACGAAGAGGTTCGGCGTCTGCATGTCGCGGAAGATGTCGATCAGAACCCCGTCCGCCCCGAGAAAGCGCGAACGGAAATCCCGCACCGCCTCTTCGCGTTCGGCCAGGTACGCCGCCGCCGATTCGCTCTTTCCGATCGCCTCGCCCATCTCCGCCATCATCCCGAGATCGCGTATGCGGTAGGCCGCCCCGAGAAGATCCCAGTACAGCCGCTTCTCGCTCTCCTTTTCGTCCGCCGGCTGCTTGCGCTCGAACCAGCGGCGCTGCTCGTATTTCTCGGACGAAAGCCAATCGGCGCTCTGGTAGTCGTTCGGATAGGTGTGGTAGCCGGTTTCGCGTATGAGCGCGACGAACTTTTTCATCGATTCCCAGTTTTCGGCGATTATCCGCCTGTCGCCGTAGTGCTTGAACACTTCGTACGGGACTATCACGCCCGCGTCGCTCCAGCCGATGCGGTGGCCGCCGACTCCGGCCGGCCCGGGAGGAGCGACTTCGCGGTACGAGCCGGGATACTGCTCGCCGTCGCCCATCTGGCTGTCGCGCATGTCGGCCATCCATTTGCGGTGGAAACCCCTGACGTCGGCGTTCCACACCGCCGCGCCGATGTACGCCTGGGTGTCGCCCGTCCAGCCCTGGCGCTCGTCGCGCTGAGGACAGTCGGTAGGAACCGACAGATAGTTGGACCTCATGCCCCATATGCTGTTCTGCACCAGACGGTTCAGGTCTTCGCGCCCGGTCGAGAACTCCAGCGTTTCGGACTGCTTCGCGAGCGAGGTGAGCGGAACGAATCTCATTTTTTCGATCGAGACTTTGCCGTTCGCCGACACCGACCAGTACCTGCCGCCGAAGAACGTATGGTGCGGCATGTACGTCTCTTTGTCCCCGCCGGCGAAAGTGTAGCCGATCTCGCTCTTCGAAAGCCGGTAGTTGGCGCGGTAGACCGACCCCGCCGGCCCGTCGTTGCCGCGCGACTTTTCACCGTTCGCGTCGTTCAGCATCTCCGCCGACGCCGCCGAGAGCCGAACCCCTCTCTTGGCGGAAAACGCGAATTCCGGAACCCCTGCGCAGTTCTGCCCGAAATCGACGACCAGCGTTTCGCCCTTCTTTATCTCCATCTTCTCGCCCGGACCGTACTCGCGCAATATCTTCGCCTTTCCGTACGCTTCTTCGCCCGCGCCCTCGACGCCGCTCCACACCCACGCCTTGACGGCCTCGAGCGCCAGGTCCTCGCGCAGATGCACGCTCGAGCCGTCGTGCGGGACGATGACGCCCTTGAATTCGTTTGCGACCTTCGCCGGACTTTCCACGGTCTTCGCCGCCGTCGCGTCATATTCCTCGCCGTCGAAAATGGACGCTTTCCTGACCGGCCCCGTGTAGTCGGCGCGCCATCCCTCGCCGGTCGTGAAATAGCGCGTCCTGCCCC
>JAGDAE010000098.1 GCA_017959645.1 Kiritimatiellia bacterium | reverse complement strand
GGCGCGTTTTCAGGTCGCGCGGCGCCGGGCGGACGGCGCCAAGCGGCTAAAACATCAACCCGCTGTAGCCGCCGGAGCACATCGTCTCCTTGCGTTTCAGCATCCCGGACATGCCCTTCAACCGCATCTTGGCGACAAGGCGCTCATACGAGTTTTCCAGGCGTTTCCACGACGCGTCCTTCACGTCGTTCTGTTCCCGGCAGACCTGGCGATAGGCGTTGACATACGCGGTATCGCCGTAGGCGCCTTCCAGGCGCGAAAAAGAGGCCAGCGTCAAATAGCGAAACGAAATGCTGTCGCGCCCGGTGAAGAACCAGTCGTCCTTGAGATAGCCCTCGCGGAACGCACGCGAAACACGCCTAGGCTCGAATTGAGAGAGGACCAAAAGCCCGAGACGACGATCCAACGGGCTTGGGTTTTCCAATATCCTCGCCATCGAGAGATTCAGCAAAGAGTCATTGCCGTACCAAGCCCGGTTCAGGCGGGGATCCCGCGCCGTCGGATGCAACCGGAACAGTTCTGCGGAATCGGCGAAAAGGCGAACAAACGAAAACGAAGCAACGGGCCGATCGTCTAGAAAGCCTTTCGGGGCATCCTTCAGAAAGGCGCATTCGCTTCGCAGGTTTTCCGTTCGAACCGAGCGACTGACATAATCCGCCGCCTCATTTGCCACGGGGCCATATTCCACAGTTACCATGCGACAAAGCGCCTCGACAGCGACAGTATCTGCGCAAAGCCCGCTCTGCCCTCCTCGTTCGCCACAGGTGGAAACCAAAGAACGAAGCAGGGCGAACATCTGCTGCTCTGTCGGCGAACTCTCGCCGCAACCGCCACGCTCGGCGGAACGATCTCGGCCGACAGACTTCAAATAGGAACAAGCCAAAGAATAAGCCGACTGCGCCGTAGCGAGCGAAACGAACAGCAAAAGAATCGCTATTAGCTTTCGCACTTTACAACCCAGGACGTTTCGTCCAAGTGACTGTTACATTGGGAACAACGATTGAAACAATGCTATCTGTGACCGACACAACAACACTATCGGATTCAACATATATCCCAAACTTCTGGAAAGTTTTCCATTCTCGCAAACAGGACACTGCTGCCGAAACGTCAGAACTGTCGGTGACCCCAACGGGAAGTGAAAATTCGCAAGACGAAATTGCGCACGAATGCAAGCAAGCGTCTGCTTCACAATCATATGGGGAAGTCAATTTGAACGAATAGCATCGGCCGGAAATCTCTATTGTCGAGTATTCGGACAACCAACAAACATAACTTCGTTCGTCATTGGAATTTCTTGGCTGGTCGGCGAGACCCATCAAAAAATTGCCTCGAGTTTCAACAGCCCCGTCCTTTTCCCATCCATTCGAGCCAACGAGAACGGAATCTGCCAGCTCCCCTTTTTCCGCATTTTCCCCGACAATCCAATAAACACCGTCCGGCAACCCTTTGACAAAGGCGGCAGCATCGACCGTTCCGTCAGAAACTGCTACGGCCTTTGCGCCCTTTTGAGTCCCACTTTGGCATGAATACGCCTGATCATAGGCATAATAGCGAACATTGTTTATTCTCCCGTTCGGAGAATCTTCGCAACCTACAAGCGCAACCGCGACACAAATAAAAAGTACAACAAGGACCTTCGCAAGTTTCAAAGCATCCATATCGGCTCCCTAATCCACGAATCCCATTGCGATTCCGGTTTTTTGCTCTGAATCTCAGGGCAACCGGTCGCGCCGCTTTTCGCCACTTTATGAGGACGTCCATGAAATTTCGGCGTCCCCGCCCTATTCCAGAGATTACTCTTGCACATCATCATATTATTGTCTTTTGAATCAACCACATCGCTCAGTCCGAAAACATGTCCGATCTCATGAAACGGTACTGCTTCGTTGTCATAAGAATCCATCACTCCGCCTGCCAAAGCAACAACCAGATTATACACATTGTTCCGGATAGATTCAGGTCTTTCGATAGGTGTTCTGGCCGCACCGTTTGTCCGTTTGGTTTTAGACATCAGCACATAACCATCTGAGCCGGCGATATCGACGCTCGCATCAAGCGTCAGCGCTTGATTGTTCGTATCGTATTGGTTCACTCTGACTTCTGCCCGCGCCGATGCATCGTAAACATTCTCCGCTTTTGCCAAATAATACTCGTCTCCGCGGGCGATTCCCAAATTCTCTGTGGCATATATCATTAGGGTTCTGTCGCCTTGTTTTCCTATAACCTTAACAAGGAATGATACTTTTTCCACAAGCGCCACCACAACTTCCTCATGACTTGTTAGTTGCTGGTCAAGAACACCGATCTCCGAACCAGCGAACTCTTCAAAGGGTTGCTCGCCGGCGAACATATCCAGTACCCCGTTCCCATTCAAGTCATAATCAACCGTTCGCGTCTCCACATCGACAGACGACACATCCACAATCATTGGGTTGAGGATTTCTTGGGCTTTCCCCAGGATGCCGGTATTGCCTCTCGGCCACAAGCCGGAGATTTCATACTCCAGTGCATCCGCCCTCTTGACTTTCACAAATTTCAAGTCAAAACAAGCTTTCTTATACGATCCAATCCGGAATCTACGAAGTGCGGTTTGCCCCTTATCACTATACCCCACGACAACCATAGTATCAATCTGCATCCGCGGTTCTCCCGGGGTATTGTAGAATGACCTGATATAGACAGAAGAAGTGTCTCCCGATCGAAGCGTCACAGTCTCGGAATTTGCCGGAGATTGAAGCCCCACTCGAAACGCGTTCGGATTATTCACACGAAGCTCGAATCGATCATATTGCCGAGCATTCGCTTCGATGGCAATCTTGAGAACCTTTTCTGCATCGTTTGGCATGGAGATGTAGGTCAGCGAGTCTTCGTTCACCTTGCCATCCGCATTTTTCCATTCGTCTAAGCCGACGAATCTATCATCAGATGTCAGCGAAACAGAGACATTCCCCGCAGATTCATTGCCGTTACCTTTACGTTCTCCTTTGCTGTTACCACTCGACTTGCAAGAGACAGCACAAAACGTCAATGCAACAGCAACGGCCAGGGAAAAGCTTTTCTTGAAGAAGGAATCCATTGTCATGTTCCTTATTCGAACTGTTTATAGGGGACGGTCACCTTAAAATTGCCTTCGGGCGCATAGATGAAGGTACCGACCTTGTTTTGTTCGTGACATTCCGTCGAGGCCGTCAAAACCACAGCAGGCGTCTGACTACGGAACAGCCATTCGCCTGTTGTTTCATCGCTTCCTGCAAAGGCGAATGTCACTTTCATTTCCGGCGCGCTCGGAATCACCTTCATATTTGAGTCGAGTGCGACGACATTCCCGTAAAAGGGCTTCGTAAGATGCGAATTCGGAGCATGGCGGAGTTGGATGACATAACCGGCATTGCTCCCGGCGAACAATCGCCTCTGCCGTTCATCGCAGTCGGCATGCATAATGATGGTTTTGTCTTCTTCCGGAACAAAAACACCGTCAATCAGCCTCCCAAGCATATCATCCCGTTTGGAAGAACGATAATACTCGTGAGCCCCCATGTCCGCTTTCCTAATGCCGTCATTGTCGCCGTCAAAACCGCGACGGATGCCCAGAATGTCGTAGAACATGACCGAGTCGGGAATGACCTCCCCGCCGTCGATCAGCGGACTGCCGGATCGCGGAATCAGGCCGTCGTCCAGGGAACCGAGAATGCCGTCTTCGCCGACGGGGTCTGCCGCATTGGCGAACATCGGATCGACGGCGATGTTGCCAGAGCCTGCGGGAAGTCCCTTGACATCGGAGCGTTCGACGACGGGCGCCGTGTTCGATTCGACGGCGCACTGTTCGCCGCCCCAAACCGCGCTGTTGGCGATCTTGAGCGTCTTGGCGGCGATGCACGTCGCGCCGCCGTTCTCGGCGGTGACGAAATCAAGCGAGACGTCGCCATTGCCGCCGAAGAGGCTTGTGCCGTTGCCGGCGGCATTGCCGAAGAACACGCTGTTCACGGCCTCGAATGCCGCGCCGTCGGCCACATGGACGGCGCCGCCGTCCAAAACGGCATAGCCGCCGTGGACAAATCCCCCGTCGATTTTCGCAGAAGCGCCGGAGGCGATCTGCAAGTTGCCGCCGAGGGCGCCGACGCCTTTTCTCAACGTCGACTGCGAGAGGACCGGGTTCCCCTTGGCGACCAGCACGCCGCCGTTTTCCACGACCACGCCGTCGATCGTCGGAGCGCCGCCGGCGACGACCACCGTCCGGGCGGCGGAATCGCCGCGCAGGACGACTTCGCGGTAAAGCAGGCCGCTGCGACCGTCAAGCGAGGTTTCCGTGCCCGCGAACCCGCCGCGAATTTCCGCGCCGCTGCCGAGGTAGAACGACTTCGTGGAGGCGTCCCCGGGGACATATTCGCGTTCGGGAACGTAGCTGCCTTCGGCCAGCCAGATTTCGCGCCCCGACGCCTTGGCGCTGTCGAGACCGGCCTGCAGCGAATGGAGCGCCGTCTCCCAGGTGCGACCGTTGCACGTCGCGCCGGAGCATGGCGAAGAGCTATTCACGAAGATCTGCGGACGGTTCGATTCGACCACGCGGACGCGATACTGCGACTGCGAGCAGCCGGGCAGCTCCATCGCGCGGGCGGGGTCGCTCAGCGTCACGACCACGGTCTTTTCGCCCGCGGGAGCGAAGTCGTTTTCGGAATAGGAGACCGACATGCCGCCCGGAGCCATCGCTTCGAAATGGAGCGTGTCGACGCCGGGACGGACCGTCGCGACGTATTCGGCGGTCCAGGGGTCGAACCAGGGACCCATCGCGACTTCCGAGTGGCGCAGGTCTTCGAGCACCGGAGGAACGCAGACCATGCCGTCGGGTTCCACGGAAATCGCCTTGGCGCGAATCGCGCCGACGAAGTTGACCCGCTGGCCGATTTTCACCTTCGCGTTCGGCGCCGTGACGACGCCGTAGTGGATATTGTCGAACCCCGCGAAGTCGACGTCCGCCGACTGGTTGGTATACCACCGGAGCGAGAACGGCTGGACGGAGGGAACGAACTCGTTGCGGATGGTCTGCCGGAGCTCCAGCTCCTCTTCCACGTTGACGTAGACGGGACCGTTCGACACGTCGTAGGTGACGGCGACGTAGTCCGTCAGCTTCAGCTTGCGGAAATTGTAGACGCCGGACGAAAGGCGGACGGAGCTGGGATAGCGGATTTCGACGTCGCGGTAGTTGCCGGGGGCGAGGTCGACCTGCCTGCCGGATCCTTCCCAAAGATCCGCCGTTCCGTACGGCACGACTTTGGATTCCAATGTCCGCGAAAGCCATTCGCCGGGACGAATCGGGACGCGGTATCCGTTTTGGGTGTTGAAGCCCGGAGCCGTTTCGTCGAGCGCGCCGTAGCGGATGTCGCCCAGATCTGGTGGGAATGGTCCAGCAGGGAGATGCGGCCCGGAGCCCAGATGTCCGAGGCGATCTGGTCGTGCGAACGGAGCGAGACGAGCGTCTCGGCGCCGATTGCGTCTGCGAAGACGGTCGCACGTTCCCAGATTTCGAGGTTTTCCATGGCGAAAAGGCCAAGATTCCCCAGATCGCCGGGCAAAAGAGCCGAGCCGACGCCCGAGGCGAATGCCGTCGCGGAAAGCGACAAAATGGCGAATAGACGCGATGAAGCCTTGTACACGAACACCCCTTGATCTTTTCCCCTGTTTTTGGGGCTCCGAATTGTAGGTAATCGCGTTCCGCTCCGTCAGCGCTTTGGTGGATTTTTGCGCTATTTCTTTTTTACGAGTTTTTGGCGAAACCAGCCTCGAAATCGCCACCCCCTTTCATACCTTTGCACGACCGCCTTGCGCCGTTTTATGGAGGATTGGCGACATGAAGAGTTTGATTCCCGTTTTCGCCTTGGCCGCCGCCGCAAGTGCGGCCGTCGTGGATTTGGCCAATTTCAACGGAACCACCGCCAAAGGCGACACCGTCCGCGTCTCGTCGAGCTCTGTTCTGCGGATTGACGAGGCCATCGCCCTGAACCTCCCCGAAGCGACTCTCCTCGTTTCCGCGAAGGACGGCGTGGTCTTCGGATCGAACGGTTCGATTTCCCTCTCCGGCAACTCCGCGCGCCTCGTGCTCGACGCGGACGCCGACGCGGACGGGAAGGGCTCCGTCGCCTGCGACGCGGGACGCGCCTGCGTCTCCGTCGCCGGAAAGGGCGCAATCGCGAAAATCTTCGCCGCCGGAGACTTGTCCGAATCCGTCGCGACAGCCGGAAACGGCGCCTCCGCGCGCGTCTATTCGAACCTCTACTCCGCCGCGGAACTGGCCGCGACCGCCGCGCGCGTCAACGCCGAAAACGCGCCGGAACGCGGCTGGGCCTTCGCCCTTGCCAAGGACGTCGACATGTCCGAAACGGACTTCGAGCCGATGCGCGGCGCGCTTTCCGCCGACGGCAAGTCCAGAGCCGGTTTCTCCGGCGCATTCGACGGCCGCGGGCACCGGGTCTCCGGGCTTTCGCTCCGTCTTCCTTCCGAAGAGAACGTCGGCCTCTTCGGCCTGACCGCGAACGCGACAATCGAGCGAATCGCCGTGGTCGACGCGGAAGTTTCGGGCTGGGCGGGCGTCGGCGCCCTGGTCGGCTACCTCGGCGCGGGTTCCGTCGTGCGCGAATGTCTCTCCTCCGGTCGCGTGATCGGCAACTACCAGGTGGGCGGCCTCGTCGGCGAAGCCTACCGCGCAGCCCTCTCCGACGTCCGCTCCGAAGCGAAGGTCGCGGGAACGCGTTTCGTCGGCGGAACGGTCGGCTTCGTCGGACTGAAATCCTCCGTCGAACGCGCGCTCTCCACCGGCGACGTCGAAGGCGACGAAGTCGTCGGCGCGGTCGCGGGCCGCAACCGCTTCGGCGCAATCTCCGGCGCGCGCTTCCGTTCCTCCGGCGACGGCGTCGGCTCCTGCCTCCAAGGCGAATGCGAAGCCGTCGCGCTCGGCGAATCCGCGTTGACGGACGAATCGAACTTTCCCGGCTGGGCTTTCGGCAAGGTCTGGGCGATGGGCGCCGCGCATCCCGAACTGGCCGCGTTCGGCCCGGTCGCCAAGGCCGCGAACGATTCTCCCCGGCGCAAGGAAAACTCCGATTCCGACGCCGACCTTTGGGAAACCGTTCCCGAAGGGATGCACTGGCTGATCGTCCGCGACGCTTCCGGCAAGACCGTCGGCAAGAAGGCCGTGCAGCCCGGGCAGCGCATCCTCCGCGCTCTCTTCGACGGCAAGTCCGTCCGCTTCGCGAAGTAGAAAGCGCAAAATCGCGGCTGACGCCCGCGGCGCGTTTTCAGGTCGCGCGTCGCCGGGCGGACGGCGCCTGCCGCTTCCCGATTTCCGTCCTCAGGCATTCGAGGAACCGCGCGGCGGGCCTGCTGAAGACGGGATTCCTTTTCCAGACGACCACGAGGCCGCTGGTGCGGATGGGCGTGAACGGCACGAAGGCGAGCCTGCTCCGCCCGCTCGTGTTCACCAGCCCTTC
>JAGDAE010000097.1 GCA_017959645.1 Kiritimatiellia bacterium | reverse complement strand
GCGCGCGATTGCGAGAAGCGCGTCGTCTTCGGCATCGATCTTCTCGAGTTCGCAGACATGGCGAAGACGCGAGACGATGTCGTTCGTCTGGATGCGACGCAAGTCGAAGCGCTGGCAGCGCGAGACGATCGTCGCCAGAACCTTGTCGCCCTCGGTGGTCGCGAATATGAACCGCACGTGCGGCGGCGGCTCTTCCAGCGTCTTGAGCAGCGCGTTCCACGCCGGCTTGGACAGCATGTGGCATTCGTCGATTATGTAGATTTTGTACTTCGATCCGGCCGGACGGAACTGGCATTCTTCTATGATCGGGCGCACGTCGTCCACGCCGTTGTGAGAGGCGGCGTCCAGCTCGATCACGTCGAGACTGCGCCCGGCGGCGATCTCCACGCAGTTTGCGCACTTCCCGCACGGCTCCGCGCCTTCCGGGTGCAGGCAGTTCAGCGCTTTGGCGAAAATCCGCGAAAGCGTGGTCTTGCCGATTCCCCGCGGGCCCACGAAAAGGTAGGCGTTCGCGATTCTGCCGGACGCGATGGCGTTCGTCAGCGTTCTGACCACGTGTTCCTGTCCAACTACATCGCAAAACGCGGCAGGACGGTACTTGAGCGGCAAAGCGACATGGCGGGTCATTCTTCCTCGACCTTTCTGCGTAGCGTCTTCTTCTCGGAGCGGGCGTGTTTCTGCTCGAGCATCGCCTGTTTCTGGCGGCGCGAGCGGCGGCGCTTCTGGCGGCGAACCTTCTCGCGGCGGCTGCGTTCGGCGCTCTTGCGGCCGCGCTCGCGCTCGAGAATCGCCTCTGCCAGCATGCGGCGGGCGAGCCAGCGGTTGGTTTCGCGGCTGCGGGTCTCGCCGCATCTGACCGACAGCGCGCTCGGGGCGTGGAACAACCGGACGGTTGACGACGTCTTGTTCGTCTTCTGCCCGCCAGGGCCGCCGCCGAGGACGAAACTCTCGTCGAGATCGTCCTCATCGACCGACGCCTCGGCCATGAGAGCGCGGATGGAAGCGATCTTCGCGGGCGAAATCACCGCTTCACCTTTCTGCGATGGACGGTGACGTACCGCCTGACCGCGAAATAGGCGACCGGAGTCAGGATTATGGCGAGCGCGATGCCCCCAAGAAAGAACGACAGCATCGCCTCCGCGCCAAGCCGGCGGACCGCCGTCCACGTCCATTCCACTTCCATCAGTTTCGAAAAAGTCAGCGACCCTCCGAACAGCAGACGGTTCATCATGTACGTCTGCGCCGGATAGATGAAGAATATCGTGACCGGATTGGTTATGAACGTTCCCAGCGTCGCGCCGATCTTCGACACGCGCATCATCATCGACAGCGGTATCGAAATTATCAGCTGGAGACCGAACGGAATCGAGCAGCCGATGAACACCCCGAGCGCCCAGCCTGCCGCCACGTCTTCCGGCGGCAGAGGTTCGCGAACCATCTTCGCCTTCAGCTGGATCCAATACTCGGTCAACTTGCGCATCGGCCGCCACCGGTCATATTTCGTGCACGAACAGCCCCGATCTCAGTTTCGGCTCGAACCAGGTCGACTTCGGCGGCATTATCGCGCCGGCGTCGGCGATCGCCATCATCTCTTCGACGCTCACCGGCTCCATCGCGAACGCGACGGCGTTTTCGCCGGAATCCACTTTAGCGGCCAAGGCGCCGTCGCCGCGTATCCCGCCCATGAACGAAATCCGTCTGTCGGTGCGCGGATCGCCGATTCCGAGAACCGGAGCCAGCAGGCGATCCTGCAGATACGAGACGTCGAGCGCGCCGACCGCGCCGGTCCCGGGCGGGATGCGCCACGAAAGATCGGTCCATCTTCCGCGGAAATACATCCGGCAATTGCGCTCACCCTTCTTGCCGATCGCGAAAGACTCCGACACTCTCGACATGAACTCGTAGTCGGAAAGCCCGTTGAGGTCCGCCACCAAGCGGTTGTACGCGAGAATCTTGAGCTGGCTCGCCGGGAAGGCGACCGCCAGGAACCAGCGGCTTTCGCCCTCGAAACCGCGCTCGCCGGCGTATCGCGCGGCCGCCGCGCTGCGGTGGTGGCCGTCTGCGATGTATGCGACGGGTATGCGCGCGAACAACTCCTGCAGCTCGTCGGCACGGCAGCTGCCGCCGGACGCGATCTCCCAAACCGCGTGCCCTACGCCATCGGGCGCGGTGAAGCTGTAAAGCGGCGCGGCGCGGCAGGCCTCGGCGACGATCGAGTCGATCGCCTTGTCATCGCGGTAGGTCAGAAACGCCGGCCCGGTGTGCGCGCGCAGAGTCTCGATGTGGCGAGTGCGGTCGTCTTCCTTGTCCTTGCGCGTCTTTTCGTGCTGTTTGAGAACCCCGGAAAGATAGTCTTTCGTATCGAACGTAGCCACGATCCCCGTCTGGGAATGCGACCCCATCGTCTGGCGGTACGCGTAGAATTTCGGTTCCGCATCCCGCACGAGCGTTCCGTCGCCGATCAGAGAATCCAATGCCGTCTTCGCTTGCGCGTACGCCTCCAGCGAAGAACCGTCGGTTCCGTCGGGAAGGTCGATCTCCGGACGGGATACGTGCAGGAAGCTTTTGGGGTTCCCCTCCGCCAGCGCCTTCGCCTCGGCGGTGTCGACAACATCATAAGGAACGGACGCGACCGAGGCCGCGTCGTTTTCGTTCGGCCTGACGGCCGCAAAAGGACGTATGTTCATCGCATCAGAAACCGATGTTCACGAACGGGCAGAACTGCAGCTCGGCGTCGCGGATTATGTTGATCAAGCCGAACTGGAAACCGTACATAGTCTCGCTGCGGTTGATCAGACCGATCTGGAAGCCCTGGGAATCGCCGGAATTGTTAACCAGACCGGCCTGCACGCCGCGGAACGAAAGCGACTGGTTCCAGAGCCCCGCCTGCACGCCGAGCAGATCGCCGCGGCCAACCGTATTGTAGAGACCGACCTGCACGCCGGCGCAGGAATCTTTCACGTCGTTGCGCAGCACGTTCACCTGCAACCCCTCGAAATAAATCGCCCTTCCCCAGAGACCGAGATCGAATCCGGTCACGTTCTCCTGCTTCGTCGAGAACGGAATCGTCAGGCGCAGACCGATCAGGTCGGGAGTCGCGGGAAACTCGCACACCGCGAAGAAAGCCGGCCACATCGCATAATGCGTGGCAGACTCCTGCGCGTCGCTCCGGGACGCCTCCTCTATATCGGGCGCGGACTCGTCATCGAACACTTCCTGGGCGCACAGCGGCAAAACCAGCGCGGCGGCCAGCGCAAACGGAATCGTTTTTTTCATCGAATTTCTCCTTTTATCGGATTACAGGGACAATTATATGCTTTTTTTCGCGATTTTGCAATAGTCAACCGATTGTTATCTTTCTGATCACCACCGGCTCCTCGGGAACGTTCTGGTGCGAACCAGCGAACCCAGTCTTCACTTTCGCGATGCGATCGACGATATCCATGCCGTCAACGACCTTGCCGAACACGGCGTACCCGAACCCTTGCGGAGTCGGCGCGGTGAAATCGAGGAAGTCGTTATCGACCAGATTGATGAAGAACTGGCTCGTGGCGGAATCGACCACCATGGTTCTGGCCATTGCAATCGTTCCGCGCCGGTTCTTCAGACCGTTCATCGCCTCGTTGCGGATCGCCTTCCCGGTCGGCTTCTGGTTCATGTCTCTGGTGAACCCGCCGCCCTGGATCATAAACCCGTCGATCACGCGGTGGAAAATCGTTTCGTTGTAGAAGCCGGATGTCGCATAGGCGACGAAATTGGCCACCGTTGCCGGGGCTTTCTCGTCATCGAGTTCGAGCGTTATCGAGCCCATTGCGGTGTCAATGATTGCAGTCTTCATAGGCCTTGCTTATCCTCAGCAGTTTCTCCTCCTCGAAGCCGCCGCAGATGAACTGGACGCCGACCGGGAGGCGGGTGTTTTCGGTGAATCCGGCCGGAACCGACGACGCGCAGACGCCGGCGAGGGCGGACGGAATGGTGAAAAGATCGTTGAGATACATCGTCAGCGGATCCTGGTTGGCGCCGAACTCGAACGCCGGAGTCGGCGCGCACGGGGCGATCAGCGCGTCCACCTTGCCGAACGCCTCCTCGAAATCGCGCCGGATCAGCGTGCGCACCTTCTGTGCGCGGGCGTAGTACGCGTCGTAGTATCCAGACGAAAGCACGTATGTCCCCATTATGATGCGGCGTTTCACCTCGGCTCCGAACCCCTCGGCGCGGCTCTTCGTGTAGATCGACATGACGTCATCCGCCCGCTTGGAGCGGTGGCCATATCTCACTCCGTCGAACCGCGCGAGATTGGCGCTGGCCTCGGCCGGAGCGATGATGTAGTAGACCGCCATCGCGTATTCGGTGTGCGGCAGCGAGACCTCGACCAGCTCCGCGCCCGCCTGCTCGCACTTCGAGATCGCCGCGTCGACGAGCCGCTTCACCTCGTCGTCCATGCCCGCGACATCGAAATACTCCTTGGCGATTCCAAGCCTCACGCCTTTCATCGACGCGGTCGTGAGCGCCGCCTCGTAGTCGGGAACCGGCATGTCCGGCGTGGTGCCGTCCATCTCGTCGCGTCCGGCGAGCGCCTTGAGCAGAATCGCCGCGTCCTCGACCGATTTCGCCATCGGCCCGACCTGGTCGAGCGAGGACGCGAACGCGGTCACGCCGAAGCGGCTGACGCGTCCGTACGAGGGCTTTACGCCGACGCAGTTGCAGAAACTCGCCGGCTGGCGTATCGACCCGCCGGTGTCAGTACCCAGCGCCGCGATGCACATATTCGCACCTACCGCCGCCGCGCTGCCGCCGGAAGAGCCGCCCGGGACGCGTCCGGTATCGTATGGATTCCTGGTTACACCGAGGCCGGAGTTCTCTGTCGACGACCCCATCGCGAATTCGTCCATGTTCGTTCGGCCCGCCGGAAAGAATCCGTTAGCCTTCATGTTCTTTATGACGGTCGCGTCGTAGGGCGAGAGGTAACCCTCCAGAATCTTCGAGGCGCACGTGCACGGCTGACCCTCGACGTTGATGAGATCCTTTACGGCGACAGGTATGGATTTGGGATTCTCTGCGGCCAGCCGCAGCGCCGCCTCTTCGTCGAAAGAAAGATACGCTCCGATTTCTGCATTCTTCGCCTTATAAGCGGAGATGACGTCCTTGACGATGTCGACAGCGGTGAAATCGCCTTTCGCGATTCCGTCCCGCGCCGCCTTGATTCCGATTTCAGCCAGATTCACGACTCGGCCCCTTCCACGATCTTAGGAAGCAGAAACTCGTCGCCGGTTCGCGCCGGCGCGTTGGCAAGCGCCTTTTCGCGATCGAGCGACGGGCGCACCACATCCTCGCGGAACGCATTCGCTAGCCGCCGGCCGTGCATCGTCGCCTCGACGCCACTGACATCCACCGACGAGATTTTTTCGACATATTCCACGATTCTCTCGAGCTGCGGCTGGAACAACGCCGCCTCCTCTCCGGTCAGTTCGAGCCGCGCCAGTTCGGCGACATATCCAACATCGATTTTCATGGCGCCGCTATCACTTGCTCCAGGAGGCGTTGCACCAGTTGCCGCTGCTGACAAACAGCTGCCGGGCTTCGTCGCCGTCCTCCAGCGTGTCGACCACGAACAACGCCTTGTCGCGCCCGGCGACCACGTGCCGCATGTCCCTCGCCCAGGAAGGACGCTCCCAGCTGCCGGGACCGGTAACCAGCCGCGCCGAAGCTTCGCCTTCGGCCGGATCGATCACCGCAATCTGGCTCTGGCCGCCGCGTTTGGTCGTGTACGCGATGCGGCCGTCGCCCCCCCAGTCCGGATCGACGTTTTGCGTACCCTTCGAGGTCAGGCGGCGGGAGGATTTCGTAGCGACGTCGACGATATACAGTTGCGGATGGCGCGACTCGTCGGAGACGTAGACGATCTTCTTCCCGTCCGGGCTCCACGCCGGCTGCCCCTCGCTCGCATTCGGAGTGTTGGTCATGCGCTGCCACCGGCTGCTCGCCATGTCGATCACATAAAGCTCCGGATTGCCCTGGAACGAAAGAATTATCGCCGCCTTGGTTCCGTCCGGCGAAACCGCCGCACCGGTCGAAAGCCCCTTGAAATTCCAGCGCGGCTTGTGCCTGCCGGTGTTGACGTCGATTTCCCATATCTCAGGCCCGCCGTTTACGAAACCAGTATAGAGAACCGTGTTTCCGTCCTTCCAGCGCGGACCGACCGCCGCCTTCCCGTCGGCTGTAATCTGCTTGATGTCCTGTCCGTCTGGATAGCACGTGCAGAGTTCCGCCTTGTCGGGTCCCTTGCGGGAAAGGAAAACGACCTTGTCGCAGGCGAACCCCTTCTGCCCGGCGAATGTCTCGCAGATAGAGTCGGACAGTTTTCTCGCCGCCATCCGCGCCGACGCATCGTCCGAAGCCTGCTCCGTGAACCGCAGAACCTTCCCGCGCCCGGACGCGCTCACCTCGCCGCCGACCGTTCCGGACACGCTTATCGCGCCGCCGTCGCCGACAAGAAAACACCCCGAAAGCTCGAGATTCTTTTTGAGCGTCTTGGCGAAAATCGCCGACGAGACGCCGTCGACTTTTATCGAGACCGTGTCTTTCGCGTTTCCCCTGCCCACGACATCGATGACCGTCGCTGCGTGGAGCGGGAACGCGAGAAGGATTGAACATATTGCCGGCAGTGTTTTTCTCATGTTGTGTAGTCCGCGTTTATGTGAACGTAATCCAGCGAAAAATCGCAGGTGTAGATCTCGCATTCGCCCTTGCCGAGGTGCAGATCGACGGTTATCTCAAACTCGTCTTTCTCCATCACCGCGGCGAGACGTTCGAGCTGGCGGGCGTCGGCTATCTCTCCGCGCCCGAAGGCCCGCTCCCTCCCGTAGAAAACCTCGGCCTTCGAGTCGTCGACTTCGGCGCCGGAATATCCGGCCGCCGCCAGAACCCTTCCCCAGTTCGGATCGCGCCCGAACCAGCTGGTCTTCGCGAGCGGACTTTTCGCGATCGCCCGCGCCGCCCGCTCGGCGTCGCGCACGCTGCGCGCGCCCTTTACCCTAACTGTGACGAATTTCGTCGCTCCCTCGCCGTCTTTCGCCATCTGCCTGGCCAGAGAGACCGCAACCTTCTCGAGAGCTTCGAGAAACGCGTCGAAGTCGGCTCCCCCTCGCGTGATCTCAGAATTTCCGGCCTCTCCGGACGCCAGCAGGAAGACGGAATCGTTGGTCGATTCGTCCCCGTCGACCACGAGCCGGTTGAAGCTTTTCGCGATCGCGAGTCCGAGCGCGCGTTTCAGCATGGCAGGCGAAACCGCCGCGTCGGTGGTTATGAAGCCGAGCATCGTCGCCATGTTCGGCTCGATCATACCGGATCCTTTCGACATTCCGCCGACCGTTATCTTTTTCCCGCCGACTGTCGCCGTCGCGCACGCCTGCTTCGGCTTTGTGTCGGTCGTCATGATCGCTCTCTCCGCGTCGAGACCGTGTTTCGCGGTTCTGCCGAACGCCGCCTTCGCCGCCTTCATTCCGCCTAGCAGACGGTCCATCGGCAGCCGTCTGCCGATGACCCCGGTCGAAGCCACGAACACCAGCGACGGGTCGATTCCAAGCTCGCCGGCGCAGACCAGCGCCGACAGTTTCGCGTCGGCAAGACCGTCCTCGCCAGTGCACGCGTTCGCGCACCCGGAATTGGCGAGAATCGCCTGTGCCCGGCCGCCCTTCGCTATTTGGCGGTCGTATAGGACCGGAGCGGCCGCGACCTTGTTGGTCGTGAAAACCGCCGCCGCCGAGCAAGGGGCGTCGGCGACGATGAGCGCGACGTCGTTGCGCCCTTCGTACTTTATGCGCGCAGGAACCCCGGCCGCCCTGAAGCCTTTGGCGGAAACCACCCCGCCTTTAACGATCCTGCAGTCTGACATACGCTTTCGGATGGAATATGGGTTTGTAGGCCGGACGGATTATCGGTCCCTGGTTTATGAGCTCTTCCATGCGGTGGGCGCACCAGCTCACGCAGCGCGACACCGCGAAAAGCGGCGTATAGAGATCTTTCGGTATTCCGAGCATGTCGTACACCAGTCCGGAATAGAGATCGACGTTCGCGCACACTTCCTCCGCGCGCGGATGGCGCGACTTGACAATCGCCGGCCCAAGTTCCTCGACCGTCTCGAACAGCCGCATGTCGTCCTCCCTGCCTCTGGCGGCGGCGAGCTGCGACGCCTTCTTGTGGAGCATCTGCGCGCGCGGATCGGATATCGTGTACACCGCGTGCCCGAGCCCGTATATCAGCCCGGTGCCGTCGCCGGCCTTTTTGTCCACGATCTTCTCGAGATACGCCGCCACCGCTTTCGGATTGGTCCAGTTGCGGACGTTAGCCTTGATTTCGTCCATCTGCCGCATCACGCGCAGATTGGCGCCGCCGTGCCGCGATCCCTTGAGCGCGAGAATCGACGCCGCCAGCGACGAATAGATGTCGGTGAACGAACTGGTTACGACGTGGGTGGTGAAGGACGAGTTGTTGCCGCCGCCATGCTCCGCGTGCAGGATTAGCGCGAGATCGAGCGTCTCCGACTCGAGCCTCGACACCCTGCCGTCCTCGCGAATCAGCGAAAGGAACGTCTCCGCCGTCGACTTCGCGGGGTCGGGATTCCTTATCGTCAGCGATTTGCCCTTGTGGTAGTGGTTTTTCGCCTGGTACGCGTATGCGGCGATGGTCGGGATCGCCCCGATCATCTCAACCGACTGCGCGAGGCATTTCTCGATCGAAATATCGTCGGGATTGCCGCCTTCGTCGAATGCGTATGCAAAGAGAACCGCCCTGGCCAGAGCATTCATGAGGTCTTTCGAAGGATTGCGGAAAAGCGCGTTTTCCTTGAATCCGTCCGAAAGCCTGCGGTAGGAACCGATCTTGTTCTTCCAATCGACCAGTTCGCGCGCAGTCGGCAGACTGCCGAACATCAGCAGATACGCCGTCTCTTCGTATCCAAAACGGTGTTCGCGCTTGTCGGCCTGAACTATATCCTTGACGTTGATGCCGCGGTAGTAGAGTTCGCCCGGTATCGGCAGCTTTTCGCCTTCGTTCACCATGTATCCGTGCACGTTTCCGATCGTGGTGAGCCCGACGAGCACCCCGGTTCCGTCGGCGTTTCTGAGTCCCCGCTTGACACCGTATTTCACATACAGCGAAGGGTCGATGTAATCGGCCTCTCTGATCTTGGCCGCCTGCTTGCGGAGCCATTCCTTGTCGATCATTCGCCACTCTCCGTTTTCTTGCCGTTTGCCATTGTGCGTCTCTCGCCCGCTTCAGAACCTAAACTCGACCTGCCAGCGCAGGAACCACGCCGGCCGGTCGCTTGCGTAGTAGTCGCCGGGATTGAACAGTTCGGCGTAGACATGCCCGAATATCTCGAACCGCCCGTCCTCGCCCGCCGTCAGCAGCGGGAAATCGTACCTCGCCTGGCTGAGAAGCCCCTTGAATTCGCCGTCCCCGCCGCCGAGCCCGTCGTTGTTGGCCGCGAACATCGGGCCTGTCGACGCGCCTATCCGGTGGTGCCGGCCAAGATCGAGCCCGCCCGACAGCTGCAGATAGATCATGTTGCTCCACCATGCGACGCCGTCGTGCGACCCGTAGAGGAACACCTCCGAATAGTTTACGCCACGCGACCACATCGGATCCCAGTCTTCGCTGAGGAAATGTACGCCCGCCCCCGCGAACGGCTTGATCGCGCCCTCGCCGGAATCCTTCCAGTTCACCGCCGCATAGGCGCTCCACTCGCCGTCGTCCTCGGCCATCGCCTCGAAATCGCCGGACAGCTCCTCCGTGAACTTCGGCAGCAGTTTCAGTCCGGCAACTTCGGTGTCTCCGTCGTGCTCTGTCTTCTTCGAGGCCGCGAAAATTTTGTAGTCGAGACCGAACGCCTTGGCGCTCCATACCGCGCCGCCGCCCCATTCGTCGTAATCGACGTCGCTGGCCGCGTATCTCGAGGAGATGTGGCGGCGCGAACCGCGCGTGCCCCACCTTATGCCGCCGAAATCGTCGTTGTGCAGCGCGAAAACGTCGAGCCGGTCCTCTTCGTCGAACGCGAACCCGAACCTCACGACGTCCGAATACACCGTTCTCGATCCGTCGCCCGGCGTTCCGTCGACAAAAACATGGTCGAGACCGTACAGATTGTAGATGTCCTGCCGTCCGATCCTGAAGTCGAAGACGCCGTCGAAAAGACCGGTTCCGTCGACGAACAGATTGTCGAGTATCAGCTCGTCGGGGAATGCGCTCGAGTGGTTCTTCGGGTGCACATTCCACCTGAACTCGTCGGCCAATCGCGCGTACAGCCGGAAATTCTCCCATGCCTTGAGATCGCCCCAGACGCGCGGACGGAACCTCATCTGGTTCTTGCCCTTTCCGGCGACCGCGCGGCTGAGATTACCGCCTCCGGGCAGGCCAGGAACGTTGTCCATTATCTCCTGGCGTATGCGCAGGTCGGCGCCAGCGTCGAAGGCCAGGGCGGAGGCGGCGAGTATGGCGGGTAGCATCATGGCGTCACTTTACCGGTTCCAGTTTTTCGAGTCCGTTCATGTAGGGGCGCAGAACCTCCGGTATCGTCACCGATCCGTCCGCGTTCTGGTGCTGTTCGAGCAGCGCGACCATGAGCCGCGGCAGCGCGACTCCGGAGCCGTTGAGCGTGTGCACGAGCCTGATCTTGCCGTCGGCGTCGCGGAAGCGGCAGTTGAGCCGGCGCGCCTGGTAGTCGGTGAAGCACGAGCAGCTCGAAACCTCCAGCCACTGCTGTTCGCCGGGCGCCCAGAGCTCGAGATCGTAGCACTTCGCCGCCGAAAAGCCCATGTCGCCCGAACACAGCTGGAGCACCCGGAAGTGCAGCCCCAGCCCAGTGAGCACGGCCTCCGCCTCGCCCACCAGCGTCTCGAGCTGCTCGAACGAACTGTCGGGATGCACGAAATTGACCATCTCGACCTTGTCGAACTGGTGCACGCGCAGCATCCCGCGCGTCATCTTGCCGGCGCTGCCGGCCTCGCGGCGGAAGCACGGAGTGTACGCCGTCAGCTTGACCGGCAGGTCTTTCGCCTGCAGTATGTCGTCCCGGAAATAGTTGGTAACCGGAACCTCGGCCGTCGGTATGAGCCAGAAATCGTCGATCTGGCAGTGGTAGAGATCTTCGGCGAATTTCGGCAGCTGGCCGGTTCCCGTCATCGATTCGCTGTTGACGACGAAAGGCGGCAGCATCTCCGTGTATCCCTGCGTTCCGCAGTGCAGATCGAGCATGTACTGTATGAGCGCGCGCTGCAGCTTCGCGCCCTGCCCGAGAATCACCGGAAATCCCGGTCCCGTCAGTTTCACCCCGCGCGGAAAGTCGAAGATTCCGAGCTTTTCGCCGATCGCCATGTGGTCGAGTATCTTGAAGTCCGGATCTTTCCACTCGCCGACCTTGCGCACCACTACATTGGCCGACGAATCGGCTCCCGTCGGAATCTCCGGCGCCGGTATGTTCGGGATCATCAGCAGCGTCTCGCGGAGCTCCGATTCGACCTGCACGAGTTCGCGGTCGATTTCGGCGATCCGGTCGCCGACCTTCCTCATTTCGTCCTTGGCCGCGGCGATGTCGCCGCCTTCCTTGGCGATCTTGCCGATCTGCTTCGACGCGGCGTTGCGCCTGGCCTTCAGCGTCTCGGTCTCTCCAAGCATCGTCCTGCGCTTCGCGTCGAGATTGCGCGCCTTTTCGAGCTGCCCCCTCTCTACCCCGCGCCTGGCCAGCGCATTGGCGGTCGCTTCGAAATCTTCCCTCAGTTTCTTTACGTCTATCATTGTGGTCTCCTTGGAATCCTCACCGTCCGCCGCCGGCCATCTTCTCCCATTCCTTCGTCTCCTTCTCGTCGCGGGCGCGCTTCGCCAGCTGCAGATAGTCGACGCGGTTTTTGAAAAGATCTTCGATCACCGGCCCGGTCAGATACGAAAGCGAATTCTCGCGCATCGCCGCCGCGAACTTCGCATAGTCGCTGTTCGCCTTCATGATCCCCGGCAGTTTCGCGAGAATCTCGCCGGCCGGACGCGAATCGCCGCTGACGCGCCGGTACGAGCGCCCGAAGCAGACGTACCCGCCTCCACGCAGCAGCATGTCGATGTCGGTGCGCTCCTTGTTGATCTTGGCCAGCAGCCCGTTCGATTTCTCGTTCGGCTTGAATTCTCCGTCGAGAGTTACCGTGATGACCTCGACCGGCTTGCGGACCTTTGCCTTTTTGCTGGTTGCCAGGGTGCTCTTGCCGCCTTTGGCGGGGCCGGAGTTCTTTTTCGCCGCCGGCACGTCGTCGAAGAGGTCGTCGATGTCGTCGTCGAAATCGTCATCGTCGTCGACGGATTCTTCCTCCTCTTCTTCCTCGTCTTCGATCTCCTCCTCTGCCTCTTCATCTTCGTCTTCGCCGCCCTCGACGGTTTTCTCGATCTTGACGCCGGACTGCGTCTTGACGAACTCGTCCCACGGCACCACCTGGTTCGACACCTGCATGCCGTTTATCCTGATCGCCGTTCCGTACCGCTCAACCTTGTACGGCGGCGGCATGTACTTGCCGTTTACGAACACCAGACCGGTGTCGATCGGTTTGCCGACCGCCGCCTTGAGTTCGACCAGGGCCCGCTTGGGCACGCTTTCGAAACCGTTGCGCGCGTCTTTGCCGCTTTTCTTAGTCGCGGTCTGGCCGTACGCCAGCGACGCCGCAAGCAACGCAACCAGCGCGACCAGTGCCGTTTTGGCCGCTTTTATCTTCATTTCGCACCTCATGTCGTGCGGATCTTTCTAAAAGATCCCGCATTGCCGTAGCGCAGAACCCCCGGAACCCGTCGTTCCAAAGTCGGGGACGAACCCCGTTTCAAAATGTCGGTCGAAGAAATATCTGCCGAATCCGCGTGCAACACAGGACCCACGTCCTTTGAAACTACCCTTCCCTCACTTCGATGCCGGCGGTCGCCTTGAGGGCGTCGACGATTCGCCGGAAGGCCTGGCCAACCTCTTCGTCGGTAAGCGTCTTCTCCGCCGAACGGAACTCGAGCGAATAGGCGCGCGAATTTTTGAATACGTCGAACAGATCGATCCCGACCAGTTCCTTTCCGCCGTTCTTGCGGATGGTCTTGACGATCGTCTCGTTCGGAACCGATCCGGCGACCGCGATGTCGCGGAACACCGACGGATACTGCGGCACTGCCGAAACCCTGCCGGTTTCCCCGGCGCGCTTGAGCAGGCCGCCAAGCTCCATTTCGCAGAGCACCATCTGCGTCGTGAGCCGGTATGGATGGCGCATTTTCGCCGAAAGCGCGCCCATCACGCCGACCGGCCGGCCGTTGAGCCTTATTTCGGCGGCGATCGAGAACGCCGGATGTTCGGCCGGCGCGAACTCCACCCGGCCGGCATGCATGCGCTCCACGATCCGCTCGACCGCACCCTTCATCCAGAGACAGGCCTCCTCCTCGCCGAGCGGCGAGCGGCGCCTCAGCGATTCGCGAGCGACCGGCCCGGCGAATCCGAGCGAGAGCCGTTCGCTCTCGCTCGGTTTGCCGTTCGCGAGCGAAAACACCTTGCCGATCTCGAAAAGCATCGGCCTCTCGATTTGGTGGGAGGCGTTGCGCCCGAGCGAACCCATCAGCTGCGGAAGAAGCGAATCGCGCATCATCCCGTATTCCGCGCTCACCGGATCGGGTATGGCCAGCCGCACGGCTTCGTTGCGGCGGTCGAAATCGTCCAGTTCCTTCTTCGAAAGGAACGAATAGTGCATCGCCTCGGTGAAGCCGAGCGCCAGGCAAAGCTCTCTCAGCCGCGATTTGGCGGCGAACTGCTTCTGGTCGAGCGTCGACACCGACGGCGCCGACGGCATGGCGTCGGGTATGTTGTCAAGGCCGTGGAGCCGCGCGATCTCTTCGGCAAGATCTGCCTGCAGCGAAAGATCCCAGCGCCACGAAGGTATGCCGAAAGTCGCCGTCTTCTCGGACGTGAAATCGCGCATCCCCCCGCGCGCCTCGAGTCCGAGCCTGGACAGTATGCCGGCCATCGCGTTGTTGCCGATGTCGATTCCGATCAACCGGCGGGCGCGGTCGAAATCAAGCGTCACGTCGGCGTTGAGCGGCTTCTGGCGGCTGTCGACTTCTACGGAACCCTTGGCGATTTTCGCCCCGCCGTATTTCTGCAGCAGATGCGCCGCCCTGCGCGAGGCGAAATCGGCGATGTCCTTGTCGACGCCCCTGATGTAGCGGTAACTCGACTCCGACGAAAGCCCGAACTTCGTCGCGGTGTATTTCGTCGAGGCCGGCTCGAACAGCGCGCTTTCGAGAAGAACCGACTTCGTGCCCGCCGCGATGCCGCTCTCTTCGCCACCCATTATCCCGGCCACCGCTTTGGGCCGTTCCGTATCGCAGATGACGAGCATCGACGGGTCGAGTTTGCGCTCGATTCCGTCGAGCGTGGTGATCGTCTCGCCCTCTTTCGCGTCGCGGACGACTACCGTGCGGTCTTTGAGCTTCGTGTGGTCGAACGCGTGCATCGGCTGGCCGAGTTCGAGCATTACGTAGTTGGTCACGTCCACGCACAGCCCGAGCGGGCGAACCCCGCAAAGCTCCAGCCGCTTCGCTATGATCTCCGGCGAAGGCCCGTCGTTTACGTCCAGAACCACCCGCGCCGTGTATCTCGGACACTTCTCGCCGTTCTCGACAACGACCTTCACCTCGTCGGCGGCGGCGGTTTCGCATTCGACGAAATCCACGGACGGCATCTTCACCTCGCGACCCAGTATCGCGCCAAACTCCCTCGCCAGTCCCGTCACCGAAAGCGCGTCCGGACGGTTCCAGGTTACTTCTATGTCGAAAACCGTCTCCTGTTTCGCCTGTCCCGCCAGCTCCCTGACCGGCGTTCCGGCGGCGACGCCGTCTGCATACTCGATTATCCCGTCCGCGCCTTCGCCGATTTTCAGCTCCTTCTCCGAGCAGCACATGCCGAACGATTCCACGCCGCGCAGCTTGCCCTTCTTTATCTTCTCGGGCTTGCCGTTCTTGCCGATGAACGCCGGTATCGGCGCGCCGATCTTCGCGAACGCGGTCTTGATGCCCTTGCGCATGTTGGGCGCCCCGCATACGACCTGGAACGTCTCCTTGCCGTCGGTCACCTTGCACACGTGCAGATGGTCCGAATCCGGGTGCTTCTCGCATTCGAGAACCTCGGCGACGACGATGAGATCCGAAAGCGGTTCGTCCCCGGCGCTCTCGATCGTTTCGACCTGCAGACCGGCTCTCGTGAGTTTCTCGGCGAGCTCTTTCGGCTCGATGTCGTCGATCTTTACGTACTCGTCAAGCCAGCTGAGCGGCAGTTTCATCTTTCTTCTCCTCTGCGGCCGGCGTCTCCGCCGGCGATCCGGACGGCGCTTCCGCCTCGGCGGCTCCTTCCGCCTGCGGCGCTTCTTCTTCGCGTTTCGCGTTTTTCGTTCTGCGCTTCTGCCATTGCGGACCGTACTTCGGGAATTTCTCGACCGGCGAATACACGCCGTTCGTGAACGCGACGACGTGCCCGGTCGACACCAGCCAGTCGAGCTGCTTTGCGCGCTCGGCGTCGTCGCCGGCGATGTCGACGCGCGGCGAGCACGGGTTCTCGGCGACGAATTTCGCGACCTCCGCCAGCTCCGCGATCGCGTGGGCGGCGTCGAATTCGCGGTATTCGACGGCAGACACGAATTCGGGGCCGCGCTGGTCGTTCGCTCTGAAGAAGTTGAACTTGCGGTGGTGGAACGCCCCGCGCAGCGCGAAGCACATGTTGTACGGCGCGCGCCTTTCGGCCTCGATCGCGTCGCGCGCCAGCCATTGCAGCGGGCGCACGGGCGACGCCGCGGCCTTGTCGGCGGTTATCATCAGATGGCGCGGCCGGTCGATCAGCGTGGGAACGATAATCCGGCGCAGCTCGCCATCGGCCTGCTCGCGGCTAAGTTCTGCCGCGCCTTCGCCGCCGCCCTTCGCGAAAAACACCGTCTTCTTCACCGCCCCCTTGCGCCACTCTTCGATCGTCTCCGCGTCGCGGACCATCTCTATGTGCGAACGGTATTCCGCCTCGCCCATCGACGGGAATTTCGTGCGCATCGTCTCGCGCACGACCGCGTTGAACTCGTGGATGTTCGGCGGCCCCAGCAGAACCCCGGAAAGCCCGCACCGAGCCACGCAGTTGAAATTCCCCTTCGGCGGCTCGCAGTCGACCACCTTGGAATCGTAGTAGTCCCCGAGATGCGCCTGCACCGCATGCTCGACGACAGCGCTCTCGTCCAGCGCCGCGAACCCGCACACCTTGCACTGCACGAACTTCTCTTCGCCGCGCGGAGTTATCTTGAGCAGTATCGACGACGGATTGTCCAGAAAGAAATACGCGATGTCCTTGAGCTTGTAGGCGTGGAAATCCTGCTGGATCTTGCGCATGATCGTGCCGAGGGCCTTGCTGTCGGGCAAAATCCTAATCTCCGCGTCGAGCGGTTTCGGCCTGTCCTGAAAGCGCTGATGCCGCTCGCCGTCGCCGCCGCGCCGGTCGAACTTCTTCGCGAACGGTTTCTTGGACGCAAAATGGCCCCCCGGCGCCTGTCCGGCGCCGGATTCGCGTTCCGGTCTCACCCGGGGCACCGAAACGCCGGCGTCCTTCTTTGCCCAATCCGGAGTGAAGTCGAACAGTCCCGGATCGAGTTTTATCGATTCTTCCTTTTCCATGAGCGCCTATTATACCATATTTGCCGCGCCTCGGGGGAAAATTCTTCGACGGCGGCGCCAAACATGCGCCCGTCTACTCCCCGGCGCACGGTTCGTCTCTCGACTCTGTCGCTTTGATCAGCGAATGATGATCAGCATGCTAGCCTTGGTGGCGGTGACCGAAAGCACTCCATTCTCGAGATGAAGCTTGCAGTTATAGCGTTCCGCGCCACTGCCAGTAAGCGCAATGTCGTCGACGGAATCGATGCCCTCGATCGCGTCCGCCTTGACGAGCGGATACGTCCCAGTCGCATCCTCGCCCATCACGCTCTCGAGGGTCAGCGTCGGCCTCTCCCCGAGAATCAGCCGCCCGAGAACCTCGATCGCACCGTCCTGACGCGCGGGAATGCCAATCGACAGAACGGAATTTTCGTTTGTAAGCGCAAGATTCCCGCCGAACCCGAGATGCGCATTCGGAGCCACGACGACGGAAACGAGTTCGTTTACCGTCTCTTCAGCCTTGACATCCGTCCACTTGTTCATCAGATAGTTGCGGATCTCGGCACGGTCATCCTCGCTGATGAAATGATCGAAGAGGATCACTTCGCCGTACTTGATGCCGCCGATCGAATACCCGTCGCGATCGCTGCCTATGCGATCAGTAGTGCCGCCCCAATGCGTACCCCAATCGTTATCGTCGATGGCATTGAGCGAATAGACCGCCAGTTCATTGGTGAAATTGACCGCGAAGGGATCGATGGCCTCGCCGTTGATCCTCCAATCGGCGTGGCTGACCGCCCATCCATCGCCGCCGGATGTCGCATACTCGCACAGAATATGCGCGGTATCGGCATGGAAATTGTAGGTCGCAGAATCGCTCAAAAGGAATGATCCCGACCCGTCGTCTCGATAGCAGACGACAAATGCCTCTCGCAGATTCTGGTACAGTCTTTCGCTGAAAGCGAGTCCGCTCTGGGTGTAATTCATGCCTTGCCCGTACCCGTACTGTCCGCAGTCGATCACGGGCTTGCCGTCGAACGTCGCCAGCGTTGGCTTGTTGTCGAACATTATTGGCGCCGGTATCGCGTACCGACCGTTTCCGTTGACGCTTTCCATGCGCAGTATCTGTCCAAGTTCGTTGGTGGTGATCGTTGAATCGTTTGAAGGATCAAGATGGATGAACGCCTCGGACATGGCACTCTTGACGCCGCCCTTCATCACCAGACTTCCTCCATTCACCGTCAGATTGGTAACGCCGGTCTTGAGATCGATCGTCATGTCGCCTTCGCCATCCTTGACGAAGGAACCGCCGGCCTCCAGCATGCCGATTTTGACCGGCGCCACGGACGCGCCGAACGCATGGACGGGGGCCTCGTCGCCAAACGACAAGGTCCCGACATTCAGCTGATTGGCGACTTCGGCCGGATGCGGCTTGCCGAACCACTTGGCGAGCAGCTTTTCCTCGATCGCGCGCAGTTCATCATCCGTAAGCATTTCTTCAAAGTAGGCGACTTCGGCGATTTCCGCACCTCCTATGCGATAATTGCGATCGTTGCAGAGCGTCGAAGTATAGGCGCTTCCATTCAGACGGAAAGCATACAGGTGATACTCAACGCCGATCTGATACGTCAGTTGGTTGATCCGCACGCCATCGGCATGCCATTCGCCGGTTCCAGCCGCTTGCGTATTGCCGTCAAAATAATTTATGAGCGCCCCGGTCGCCCGATGGAACTGATAATTCTGCATATCGCCGATCACAAATGCTTGATTGTCCCACGGATAAATCTCTCGAAAGATGATAACACCCGATTGAATGGCAACGCGATCGAATTCCATCCATGCGCGGTGCGAATTGTCCGATCCGTCGATATTCCCGTATTCGTCGATCACCTTGTACGTGCAGAAATCGATCGTATCCAGACCGTTGAGCCGCGCGATGCGATTTGTCGGCGTGCCGCCTCTTGTGACCGCATCATGATTGCCGTTGAGATCCTTCCAGGTTGTGATGATGCCGTTTTCGTTCGTCACGATGCTTTCGGCGACGCTGGCGTCATAATGGAGATAGGCCTTCGCGAGCGTGCGATCGGCCAGCGTCTCGTCTTCGATCGGCGCGAGCGGACCCTTCGTCGTGATCGTGCCGTTGCTTACGATGATGTCCAGCCCGTCGACGGCATCATAGCCACCGCCGGCCGTGAACTGCCGTATGCCGCCGATCTCGAGAGTCCCTTCTCCTTTCTTGACCAGAGTTCCCGCCTCTATCGAGAACTGATCGACCGAGACATCTTCGTCAATATCGACCGTTTCATTTGATGCGACATATCTTGTCACCGCGCCGGACGCCGCGATTCCCGCCGCCGCGAAGAGAACCGTCAGTAGCTTTCTCATTTTATTCCTTCCTTTGTCGCATTCGCCATAAAACTTTCCCGATTGTCCATCAAGTATTATATCAAATTATCATCCAATCGGTCAACGATAAAGTCGATCCGAAATGCCTTGGGAAGTTAACGAGACTTAACAGCAAGGGCTCGTTTGCGCTGCAGTTCACCTGTTTGTAGGACAGGGCTTCGACATTCGGATCGCCCCTCATGCCGCCTGTCTTCCTAACTGACTGTCGATCTCTTGTCAGCGCGAACTCCTTTCATTTCGCAAGTTGCTATCGCGCTTTACTTGGCGCACCATTCTGTTAGTTCAACCGAGTTTTGCTCGGCGTACCTGACCCTTTTAGACCTATTCGCCACTTACAAAATCGGGCACT
>JAGDAE010000096.1 GCA_017959645.1 Kiritimatiellia bacterium | reverse complement strand
TTGCGTTTCCAGAGCTGGAGCCCGACCACGAGCGCGCCGGCGAGATACGGCCAGGGCGTCTTCCACGCAAGCCCCGCGTACGAATATGCGATCAGGGCGGCGATCACGACAGGCGACACGATCGCGCCGAAGCGCTCGACCGCCTTCGGCAGCCCGCGCCCGCGCCCCGCGAAAAGCGCGAACGGCAGCGCCCGCAGCGAATAGTTGACCGCGAAGCCGGCGGCCGTTATCGATAGCATGTAGAGAACGTCTTCTTTCATCGTTCGAGAATCCCCCGCATCTGGTCCGTGAATATGACGAGGAAAAGCGCGGCCATCGAAAACTCCATGCCGTTCGTCCATTCGCGGATGCGGCCTGGGTCTGCAAGCTGTCCGAGCAGCGCGACCGCGAGCGCACCAGACGTCACGCCGGCGATCCAGTACGAGTGGTTGAGCGCCGACAGCATCGTGCAGTAGCGAAGATTGCGCGCGGGATCCTTTATCCGGCAGGCCGATTCGAGCGCGTAGTTCTCGTCCGTAAGCATCATGACGAGATAGGCCTTTCGCCAGAATGGAACCGCCTTCCAGCGCTTGAGCATCGAGAACCCGTAGAACGCATACCTGAAATTAACCGCGAGCGTCATCAGCGCGAATGCGTACGCCGGCGCACGGCTGGCGATCTCCGGCACGCCGGCGATGGACATCGTGCCGGTAACCCACAACGCCGAAGTGAGAAACGCCCACAGCGGCGCGAGCGCGACCCCGCCTTTCGCCGCCAACAGCGCACCGGCGACGAAACCCATCGTCGTGTAGCCCATCAGCACCGGCAGAGAGTCTACAAACGCCCTGCGCAGCAACGCCCGGTTGGCGAGGCTATCTTGCAAGAAGCAGCCTCTCCACTCTCGCGGCGTCTTCCGGAGTGTCGACGCCGACTCCGGAATCAGCGGTTCTGACGACCGCGATCTTCGCCCCCATCCACAGCGCGCGCAGCTGTTCGAGCTTTTCGGTCTTCTCGAGCGGACACGGCGGCTCGGCCACATAGCGCCGCAAGAACGCCCCGCGGTAGGCGTAGATGCCAAGGTGCCGCACGTACAGCCCCGAGGAAAGGTCGCGTACGCCGTCGCGGTCGCACGGAATCGGCGAGCGCGAGAAATACATCGCCCCGTCCTCGCGGTCGAGAACCACCTTGACCACGTTGCGCGAATCGAGATCCGCGGCGTTTTCGACCGGCGCAACCGCGGTCGCCATGTCCCACTTCGGCGAATTCTCCAGCCGCGCGACCAGTCCGTCGATCAATGCGGGATCGATCAGCGGCTCGTCGCCCTGAATGTTGACGAGAATGTCGCCGTCGCCGAAATCCCCGGCCGCGCAGGCGATGCGGTCGGTTCCGCTCGGTAGCTCGCTCGGCGTCATCACCGCCTCGCCGCCGAACTTCGCGACCGCTTCGGCGATGCGGACGTCGTCGGTGGCGACGATGACGCCGTCGAGCGACTTCGCCTTCTTGGCCGCCTCGACGACCCAAGCGACCAGCGGCTTGCCGGCGATGATCGCAAGCGGCTTGCCGGGAAAACGGCTCGATCCGAACCTACTGGGGATTATCCCTACCTTCTTCATCTTCCAGCACTCTCACTTTCTCGAAAAATTTCTTCTTGAGTATCGGCAGCCGGCGGTCCTGCCGCTCGAGCGCCCACATCACGAAACTCCACTTCTCCTGGAAATCGTACACGCGCCGCAGCTCCGGCGCGAACGCCTCGAACCGGTCGCGCATTATCGACATCTGCCACACCATCGCGTGCGTGCGGTATTCGAAACCGCCGAAAAACCTCTCCGCCAATTCCCGCATCGGAACCCGATGCTTCTTCTGGAACTCCTTCAGGGCGTGCGCGAAATAGGCGAGATACCAGCCCGCGATGTTCGAGAGGTTCTCTTCGGTGCGGTCGAGGCACGGCCAGCCGAGACTTCCGCGTATGGAGCATATCGACACCGACTTCGGGACAACCCTCTCGCGGATTATGTCGTACTCAAAGGCGTAGATCTCCTTGCCGACCCCGTAGAGCGCCGACGACGATCTGGCGTCGTACTTCTTCATCGCCATGTTCTGGGCGGCGGCGTCGCCCATCAGCGTGGCGAGTCCGCACACGACTTCGGGATCTTCAATCGACGAATCCTCCGTCGTGCCGAAATAGTTCGCAGGTATCGAATCCATTGTCTCGCCCTCGCACCGGAAGCGGAAGTAGTGGTCGTGGCGTCCGCTGCCGGCGCTGCGCGGCAGCAGGCGATAGTATCCGCTCAAGCTTATCCCGAGCGCCCGGAGCGCGCCGATACGCGCGAGCAGATAGTCGCCGTACCCCTTCTTGGCGCTGGAGAGCGTCTTCTCGATCAGACTCGACTCGAGCGGACGCAGATTGGTCTTGAACACGATTTCGCGCGTACGCCCCTTGCCGATCGGCAGATTGTCCTCGTCGCGTATTTCGTACACGTTCGCGTACTCGATCTTCTCGCCCTTCGACATCATCTCCACCAGCGTCGAAAAAAGAACCCCGGTGCGCGCGTCCGAGCCGGGATGCATAATTGGCCGCCCGTCGACGAATCCGCCACCGGGCAGCGCGGTGCGGCGGTCGTCGAACGCCGGAATCGACCCCTCGCCGACGACCGAATATATCTCGCCGGTGAGGTACATGTAGATCGTCTCGGCGAACGTCTGGCTTTCTTCGTCGGCGAACTCCGGCCTCGACAGCAGCGACTCGTACAGTTTCGCCGCTTCGTCGATCATCTGTATCGCCCCGAGCTGGCCGATCTCGCCGCTTTTCAGTTTCGAATACAGGTCTTCGAGGCTCGAGACCATGCGCTCAGGCGCCGCGCCGCGCTCCAGCACGAAGAATTCGATCTCGTGGTGCCCGCGGAA
>JAGDAE010000011.1 GCA_017959645.1 Kiritimatiellia bacterium | reverse complement strand
GGTAAACGCCTCGCCGCCAGTATAGGGAACGCGGCTCTCCCCGTTCCCCGTCACAGGCCCACCGTTCCCCTCCGCTGCATTCGCCACGACCTGGTATATCGGGAGCCCGAACACCTTCGCGAAGTCGAAGTCGCGCTCGTCGTGCGCAGGCACGGCCATGATCGCGCCGGTGCCGTAGCTCGCAAGGACGTAGTCGGAGATGAAGATCGGAAGCTCGTCGCCGTTGACGGGATTTACGCCCACGACGCCGTCAAGCCGCACGCCCGTCTTCTCCTTGTTGAGCTCCGTGCGCTCGAGGTCGCTCTTGGAGGCCGCCTTCTTCTGGTAGGCCTTCACCTCGTCGGCGTTCTTGAGCGTGCCGTCCTCGAGCCACTTCGCGACGAGCGCGTGCTCGGGCGAAAGCACCATGTACGTCGCGCCGAAAAGCGTGTCGCAGCGGGTGGTGTAGACAGTAATCTTCTCGGCGGCGCAAGCGCCGCCTGTCAGGACACCGAAGTCCACCAGCGCGCCGGTCGACTTGCCGATCCAGTTGCGCTGCATCTCCTTGATGCCCTCCGGCCAGTCGAGCCCGTCGAGGTCCTTGAGGAGCCGCTCGGCGTACTCGGTGATCCTGAGCATCCACTGGCGCATCGGCTTGCGGACGACCGGATGGTTCCCGCGTTCGGAGCGCCCGTCGATGACCTCCTCGTTGGCGAGAACCGTCCCCAGCGCAGGGCACCAGTTTACCGGGACCTCGGCGACATAGGCCAGCCCCTTCTTGTAGAGCTGCTCGAATATCCACTGCGTCCAGCGGTAGTACTTGGGGTCGGTGGTGTTGACCTCGCGATCCCAGTCGTACGAAAAGCCGAGAGCGCGTATCTGCTCGCGGAAACGGTCGACGTTTTTCTTCGTCGTCACCGCCGGATGGGTACCCGTCTCGACCGCATACTGCTCCGCCGGCAGGCCGAACGCGTCCCATCCAATCGGATGCAGCACGTTGAACCCCTTCATGCGCTTGTAGCGGCAGAGAATGTCCGTCGCCGTGTATCCCTCCGGATGGCCTACGTGCAGCCCGGCGCCGGAGGGGTACGGAAACATGTCGAGGCAGTAGAACTTCTTTTTGCTTCCGCCGTTGTCGGTTTTGAAGGTCTTGTTTTCGAGCCAGAACTTCTGCCACTTCTTCTCGATGGCGGAAAAATTGTATTCGCTCATTGCTGCTTGCGGTCCTCGGCGTGGACGGCGATCGCTTTCTGGATAAGCCCCGACACGTCGTTGGTCGCCGCAGCGACGCCGGCTTTTACGGCATAGTATATCGCCTTGTGCGAAGAGCTGCCGTGCCCGATGATCACGGCGCCGGGAACGCCGAGCAGCGGCGCGCCCCCGTAGATCTCCGGGTCGAGCTGCTTCTTGAGCGCGCGGAACGCCCCTTTCAGCAGAAGCGCGCCGAGGATTCTCAAGGGACCTTTGAAGCACTCTTTCCTGAGCCAGTAGACTATCGCCTTGGCGATCGACTCGGTCGTCTTGAGAACCACGTTCCCGACGAATCCGTCGCACACCGCGACGTCGATATGGCCCTTGTACAGATCCTTGCCCTCGATGTTGCCGACGAAATTGATGTCTTTGACCTCCTTCAGAAGCGGGAAGGTCGCCTTCGTCATCTCGTTGCCCTTGCAATCCTCGGTGCCGATCGAGACAAGCCCGACCGCCGGAACCCCGCGTTTCAGGACCGCCTTCGAATATGCGTTGCCCATGATCGCGAACTGCACGAGCCATTCGGGATGGCAGTCCATGTTGGCGCCGGCGTCGAGCACCATCAGCGGGCGTTTGGGGTTGCGGTTTGGCATCACGGTCGCGATCGCCGGCCTTTTCACGCCGGGTATGCGCCCGAGCGTGAGAATGGCGCTGGTCGCCACCGCGCCGGAGTTGCCGGCCGAAACGAACACGTCGGCGCGTTTTTCCTTCACCAGCCGCATCGCGACGTTGATCGAGCAGTCTTTCTTCTTCTTGACCGCCTCGACCGGCGATTCGTCCATCTCCGCCACGTCGGGCGCATGGATTATCTCCAGCAGTCCGCGTTCGATGGCACGCTGCGCGGACGTCTTCAGCTCCTTCGGCATCTTGTCGATTTCGGCCTGTATGGCCGCCATCTGGCCGACAAGAAGTATCTTGACGTCCTTTATGCCGACCGCCGCTTCGACCGCGCCGACTGTGATTTCGCCGGGGGCGTAGTCGCCCCCCATCGCATCAAGGGCAATTCGCGTCATGGGTGCGACCCCGTTGCGAAGACGTTACGCCTTGGCGGCGACGACTTTGCGGCCCTTGTACGTGCCGCACTTCGGGCAGGCGCGGTGCGAGCGGATCGCCGCCCCGCACGCGGGACAGGTTGCCGTCTCGGCGAGAATCGCCTTCTCGAGCGAAGCTACGCGCTCGCGTTTGCGGCGCTTGGACACACGGTTCTTGGGACTAGCCATTTGCTTTTCCTCCTTCTTGTTTCAAACTGTCGAGAACGTTCCATCTGTCGTCGGAAATCGGTTTTTGCTTCCGTTCGACCCCCGGGCAGGCCTCGGAACAGACCGGGTAGTTCGGCAAAGCGAGTATGACGCTGTCTCGCAGCTCGCTGGTGATGTCGACTTCGCGCGCGTCTTCGCCGGCGTCGATCGACGCCGTGAAATCCTCGACCCTGACCGTATCGTCGAAGTCGCCCCCGCACCTGCTGCAGACCAGGTCGAAATCCTGCTCCAGCGAGCCGCGCACCAGCAGCTCCGTGCCGAAGCATTGCGCGAAAAGATCGTACCTGACGCCGCCGAACGGCTTCACGAACTCCTCGTCGAGGCCGATGCAGTCGACCTCTCCGGCGATCCTTTCGCCCTCGGGGGCGAGCCGGGAAACGTCGATCACCAGTCTATCTTCCATTCTCCCGGTCCAAAAGGCGTTTCTGCACCGCTTCGGTCACGAACGGCGCCGTATCCCCGCCGTATCTGGCGATCTCCCTCACCGTCGAGGCCGTGACATACGACAGATGCTCGCTCGGCATCATGAACAGAGTCTCGATCTCCGGCGCCATCCTGCGGTTGGTCAGCGCCATCTGGAACTCGTACTCAAAATCGCTGTACACCCTGACCCCGCGAATGACGACGCTGGCCCCCTCGCGCCGACAAAAATCGACCAGCAACGTGTCCAGCACCTTCACTTCCACATTCGAAAGCCCCGCTTTCGCCACGTCTTCGCGAATCATCTCCACCCGTTCCGCGAGCGTGAAAAGCGCACCTTCCTTGGCGCTCGAGGCGGCTACGGCGACGACAAGCCGGCCGTAGAGCGCCGCCGATCTCTTGATGAGATCGAAGTGCCCCAGCGTCATCGGGTCGAAAGTGCCCGGATATACGGCCATAGTCGTTGCCATAGGTAGTATTATATCATATTTTCCGCCTGCGCCGCAATACCCCCCCCCCCCGCCGGGTGTCGCGGTTTCCGGGGATGCACCGGCTACCCCGCCCGTCGCGCCGCAAGAAACATCGGCATTCCCCGACAGTCTCGCTGCTCTCCCGCTGTCGTCTCCCCGGTCCTTTGCCCGGGTCAGACACAGATAGTGCATCATTTCTTCCCGTTCAAAACCAAGTGCGATTTTGAGGATGCGGATAGGTGGGTGGTGTCAATGCGCATTCCCACCCCCGTCAATGCGCATTGACATACCCCCTCAATGCGCATTGACCTCATACGGACGCCAGCCGCCAAAAGCGCGTCGGAACAGTGCCGCAATGGCGCAGAAAAAGCGCAACCTTGCACTTTGAAAAGTCCAACCATGCACTTTTGAAAGTGGAACTATGCACTTTCCGAAGTGCAACTATGCACTCCGCCGAGTCCAACCTTGGACTTTTCCGAGTGCAACCATGGACTTTTTCGAGTGGATGGTAGCACTCAAAAGCCGCCATTACAGGGTCTTCCGCCAGCCGTCGTACCGCTTCCGGCACACGGGGATGTCCGCCGCACGGGATTTTCAAGTCCGCCCCACCGAATTCGGCACCCCCTTGGAGAACCTCGCCCCCCTTATAAAACGCCGGAAGGCCTCGGATGAATTCGCCGCCCCCCTATTGTTTCCCGAAAACCCTCAGATGTTTTCAAGCATGTCCGAAGCAGCTGGTTGTCGGCACCGGAGCATTTTCCACATCGACAACTTTACCGCACAACCCTTTTCGCCTTTTCGCAGTCGTTTGGCGCGACGTATCCTGTCCGATCGACGAGTTCGCGTCCGGTGCTCGAAACGAGAAAATCGGCCAGCCGGCGCATATTCTCCGTCCGTTTGCCGACCGTGACGACATATGCCGTTTCGATGAACGGATATGCCCCGGAACGGATGTTCTCGACGGTCGGCTCGACGCCGTCGATCTTCAGTATCTTGACATTCTTCTCCTTGACAAGCTCCTCCATGTAGTAGCGGAACGAGAATCCGATCGCGCCCGGTCGGTTGCGGTAGTCCGCGACTGCGCTGACGATTCCGCCCATGCCGCCGCGACGATCCTCCTTGACCGGATCCACGACCGGCACTTCGCCCATGATCCGCTCGAGCGCGGTCTGGCTTCCGCTGCCCTTGTTGCGCTGGTAGGGGACGAGTTTCGCGTCCAGATCAACACCGAGCTCACGCCACGACTTGATGCGCCCCGAATAGATTCCGCGCACCTGCTCGCCCGTCAGCGAATCGACCGGATTCGTCGTCGGTACGAAAAACACGAACGCGTCCAGCGCTACCGGCGTAAGTTCGTACTCGAGCCCGTTCTTCTCCGCCGCCGCCATCTGATCCGCCGAAGGCGCGAGCGCGAGCACGAGCGTGCCACCATCGCCCAAGAGCGATGAATATGCCTGCGGCGAGCTGTCGGGTCTGACTACCGGAGACGATTCCTGCGAGCCGAGAGCCTGCACGGCCGCCGCACCGACAGGATACAGGGCATATGCGCACGAAACCACGGGAACCGGCTCGTCCGCAACGAAGCGGGACGACTCATCCGCCTCGACCTGCACAAGCCGGTTGCCGGGAGCGAACGGCTTGAAATCGTTCCAATCGACTCTGTTTTCAAGCGCGGCGAAGCGCTCCTTCGTCCACCAGTCGTAGGAGCGGCAGCAGCAAATGGCTGCAGGCATGGACAGCATCAGCACGAGAGCGATGCGGATTAGGGCGCGACGGCGCACGACGAGCCTCAGCAGAAGCAACGCGACACCGAGCAGAGTAAGATTCCATGCCAGAAAATACGCGCCGAAATGCAAAGTCGCGAACGCAATCGTAATCATACCGACCGACCAGTACACTCCAAGCGAAAGAATCGCCGGTACGACCACGAACCATCTGCGGAAAACGACGGCCAAGAGTATAAGCACGAGCGGAAGGAAAAAGATCACAGAATCCATACACATGCCGCCAATGCGATTTTCACGATTGCACTGCAAGCGCGGGGCAGACCGACGACGAGTCGGGATTTGTCCATTCGAAAGGAAAAGTCCGGCATTTGCCGGGCTTGACCGGATTGATGCGGCAGAGATTCGCCTCCGTCAGCCAGGCGCACGAACCGTCAGGACGGCTTTTGAGAACGAGGCTCTTGCGATCGGGCGCCACATCGGTTTCGCACTCGATGAACCCGGCCTCGTCCATTCCGAGAAACGCCGCGATGCGCGCGATCTCCGCGTCCGAGACGCGCACGATCCCGTCCTTGATGCGGCAGCACGCTCCGCACATCTTGCACTTGAAGGGTTTTTCTGCCGTTTCTGGAATCATGTGTATCTTCTGCGAATCCGCAATGGTTGCCTCGCAGGGACTCGAACCCCAACAAGCAGAATCAGAATCTGCGGTGCTACCATTACACCACGAGGCAAGCTCGACTTTTCAGGATTGGCGGGGTCGACGGGGCTCGAACCCGCAACCCCCGGATCGACAGTCCAGTGCGCTAACCCCTAGCGCCACAACCCCGTTGCTCCGAAAAGTGATACATAGTATATCATATTTTCCGGTCGTCGCGCAAGGGGGAATTTTGATATAATTATC
>JAGDAE010000095.1 GCA_017959645.1 Kiritimatiellia bacterium | reverse complement strand
TCGGGACGATTCCGATCTTTTTCCATTCCGGATTGACCACCTTCATCGGCGTATCCACGAACAGGCACGGACGGCGCGTCTTGAACGCGAACTCGTACGCGATTCCAGACCAGTCCGTGACCAGCAGGTCGGACCGGTCCATCGTCGACGGCTTCGAGAAATCGGTCTCGAGGACGATTCCGGGAACGTTCGCGAAGCGCTCTTCGATCGCCTGGATTTTCGCCGGATTGCGCCGCACGTACTGCGGATGCGGACGTATGACAATCTCGCGTCCTTCGCCGCGCAACGCCTCGACGAGCGAATCCAGGCATGTGTCGAAAATATTGTCCGGCTGGTGCGAATTCGCGATCATTATCCGCTTCTTTCCGCTCTCCGCGCGCGGGGGCTCCCCGCCGCCGAGCAGCGTGTCGAGCAGCGGATAGCCCGATTCGACCAGCTTCTTCGGCTTGAGCCCGTACGCCTTTTCGGTGGCGCGATGCTCGGCCACCTGGAATGGTCCGTTGCACATGATCGTGTCGAAATTGTCGAACGCCCCCTTGCGGTAGCACATGTGCACCGATGTCGGCCCGTGGTCGATGTAGACGTATTCGACGTCCTTTCTCACGTAGCTGCGCTTTATGTGGTACGTGCCGAGATCGGGGGTCGTCATGACGACCATGTCCGCATCCATCTTCATCATCAGCGGAATGATCCTGGTGCGACCGACGAAATACGGCTTCACGCGGTCGGGATGGTTCCGCAGAACCGGGTCGCGGGGATCGCTGGTGACATAGTGCACGGTCAGGTTGGAATGTTCCAGCAGCCAGTCGATCGTGGACTTGAAATAGCGGTAGAATCCGCCGCCTTCGGCATAGAACACCACGTGTTTGTTGGCGATCTTGAAGAATCTGCGGTAGTCTTCTTTTTCCCGTCTCCGGTCGTCCGGGGTTACCGTCGCCCTGCTCCGGATGTCGTTCTCGAACCGGCGCAACTCGGCCTGCGAACGCCGCAGACGCCTGTAGTCGATATGCTTTTTCGGCGGCATGCACCAGTTTTCGGCCCATTGCACGACGATCGAGAAAACGTTGCTCGCGGCCCAGTAGAGACCGACCCCGGCGGCGACGAAGCATCCGAGGAAAAGCGAAATGCAGATCGAAATTCCGTTGGTGACGAGCTGCTGGGCGCGGCTCTGCTCGCGCTGGAGCGGATTGAAGATGTTCTGGGAATATCCGAGCAGCCACGCGGCGGCGCCGGCGAAAACCGGCATCAGCCACGCGAAGCCGCCGTCCGTCCACGGCACGCAGGCGATGAGCGGCTTCGTCTCGCCGGGAACCGCGAGCCGGTCGCCGATTCCGTAGATGACCTTGACGAACGCCATCAGGATGACGATCTGTATCGCAAGCGGAACGAGCGAGAGCAGCGGATGGTACCGTTCGCGTCTGAAAAGCGCCGCCGTTTCGTCGCCGATAGCGTCCCTGTCGCCGTAGCGTTCCATCTTGATGCGGTTCGATTCCGGCATCAGCGCCACCATCTTGAGCGCGTTGGCCTGGCACCACAGCGAGACGGGAAACTGCAGGATCTTGGTCAGGAACGTGAAGATGACGATGTCCGCCCAGTAGTTCGGGCACCACGAGTGGCACCACTCCATCAGCCACGAGAAGAAATCGACAAGCGCGCCCATTATCCCGGCAGCCCCCCTTTCCACAACCGTATCCCGTACCCCAGCAGAATCACGAACCAGCAGATTCCCGCGCCGAAAAACGACGCCGACACCAGCGCGCTGCCGATGTCTTTGGCCAGCCCCGACAGCCAGTGCCGCTCGGTCGAAATGCGGTCGATCGTCTTTTCGATCGCCGTGTTGATCAGCTCCGCGACCAGCGGCATGAACGCGGCGTAGATCATGAGCGCGCGCTCGCACCAGGAAAGCCCCGGTATCGCGAAAGCGACCGCGACGCAGACAAGAAAGACCACGATGTCCGTCCTGAACGCCTTCTCGCCGAAGAGCACCGAAAGGAAGCCGCGCATCGAATGCTCCGCCGCCGCCTTGAGCTCCTTCGGCGTCTTGAGCCCGGCAATCGCCTTGAGCTCTTCGAACTTCTTTTTCGTCGAATCCTTCATCCGGCCTCTCCGCCCGTCTCCGCGCGCCCGAAAAGCGCATGCGACTGCAATATCGCCAGCAGGGCGAGAAGCGCCATCAGCGCTTCGCCGCCTTCCTCGAATATCTTGATCAGCGCGACGGCGGAATCGCCCAGTTCAACACCGGCGTGCTTCAGTTTCGACGGCAGGCGGTCGACGACAAGAACTGCGGCCGACACCGCGCCGAAGAACGCCATCGTCCAGCAGACCGGCTCCATCTTGAAAAATCCTCTGACGAGCGGCACCAGATAGCGCGCGAGAGGAATCGCCACGACCGCGAAGAAAACCGCGAAGAATGCGATCACGAACAGTTTCGGCGCGAGCGGGACGTCGGCCGCCCGGAGAAAACGCATCTTGAACACCGTGCCTTTGAAACCCGCGTCGACCGCCGGCCATATCTTCGCGAACAGCGCCTTGTGCAGATCGGTTTCGCGCACGATCGCGACGACCGCCAAAACCGACCACAGCGACGACCACAGGCACTGCCTGCGCGCTCCGCCGCCGTTCGGCGGGCACAGCCATGCGAGCGGAACGATCAGCGCGAAAAGCGGTAGCGTCATAAGTTCGACCGGCGAGCGCCCGTCGGCGTCGAACGCCGCCAATGCCTGCTCTGGCGTCATGTTCGCCCACGCGCATATCAGCAGCGCCGCCCACAGCGCGACGGCGACCGGCGCGAGAAGCCACGATTTTTTCGAAGCCAGAAGATTCATTTTCCGCCCTCCGTGATTGCGTCTTTGAAGTAGCATATCGCCC
>JAGDAE010000094.1 GCA_017959645.1 Kiritimatiellia bacterium | reverse complement strand
GCTTGCGCTTCGCCGACGGGCAATGGTCGGATACGGTCTTCATTTCGGAGACGGCGCGCGAAGAAACTTCGGCGCTGGTGATTATAGTGCGCTGAAAAAAGGAGGGGGACAGATGAAACTTTCGAAGAAGAACGCGGCGCGGCAGAAGGCGATACGCAAGGCGTTGTCGGCCGGAACCGCGCTTGGGGGGCTTCTTGCCGGACTGTCCGCCGTCGCCGGATGCGGCGAACGCCATTCGCCGGCGAATACGATGGGCAGTTATCCCGCAGACATTTCCGGTGAAACTCCGGCCGTGGCGTGCGAGACCGACGGCCGGCAGACGGAAACGAACGCCGTCAGCGAGAAACACCGGCCGGCCGTGATGGGGAAGATGATTCTGCGAGAGGACGCCGATTGAAGTATCCGCGTCGGATGACGCTCGAGCTTACGGCGAAGTGCAACTTTCGCTGTCCCTGTTGCTATTGCCTCTGGCACGAATATCCTTCTCTCGCGGAAAACGAGCTCGATCTCGACGGCTGGAAGGCGATTTTGGACAAATGTGCCGCCGACGGGGTCGACGATGTGCTGTTCACCGGCGGGGAGGCTACGTTGCGCGCGGATATTTTCCGGATATTGGACTACGCCCGGCGAACCCTGCCTGGGGCGAGGCTTTCGCTTTTCACCAACGCCAGCCGGCTGGATGAAAGCGCATTGAAGAAGTTCCGCCGGCGACGGGTGCATCTTGCCACTTCGTTGCAGGGGCTGGCGACATACGGCGAGATGACCGGCACTCGCCGCCGGTGCGGACGGCTGCTGTCTCTGATCGCCAAAGCCTCCGAGCTCGGATGGCCGTTTGCGGTGTCGCTGACGGTAACCAGAGCCAACATGAGCGAAGCGGCCGACATGTTCGCCGCCGCGGCGCTGTCGGGGGCGGAGTTCATCCAGGCGGGCCCCGTGATGCTTGGCGGCCGCGCCGTCTCGCGCAGGGATCTTGCAATCGGTCCGGACGAATGGGAGAAGGTTAAGAGGGAGATCCGTTCACTGCCCGACGCCCGCGTACCTTACACGTTCTGCGACGAGTTCGCATGCGACTGCAGAACCGATCTGCCCCGGGTGCCGCTCGCGAAGCGGGAAGACGCCGGACGCAAGCCGTGCCAGGCCGGCAAGGCCTTCGGCACGGTAGGTCCGGACGGACGCTACCGCACGTGTCTGCACGCCCTGCCGAAAAAAGCCGCGCGCTTCTCGGTTTCTCGCGGATCAAAAAAACGAAAATGCACTCTTGCCGGATTTGCGTAGATTTGGTAGAATTCACGGTGTCGGAGGACAGTGCAGTTGAAGTTGGAGGATAACATGAACATATTCCGCAGGGCGGCTCTCGCCGCAGTTTCGGCGGTCGCGTGCGCGGCAATCGCCGTCGGGGGTGAATACGCCGAGATCGATTCGACATCCGGTCCGGCGCGCATCGTGCAATACGGCGGCTACACGGCATACGTGTTCGATTCGCCCGGCGAGGCGTCGATTACGGTCGGTTCGGGCGGCAAGGCCGACATACTGGCCGTGGGCGGCGGCGGCGCGGGCGGCAATGTGATCGGCGGCGGCGGCGGCGGCGGACAGGTCGTGATCGCGCCGGCGGTGCAGCTCGAGGCTGGGGTCTATGCGGTAACGGTCGGCGCGGGCGG
>JAGDAE010000093.1 GCA_017959645.1 Kiritimatiellia bacterium | reverse complement strand
GTTCGGCCGCGCTTGCGGCCGCCGACGCGTTGGCGGTGTCGTCGGTCGGAGAGCCTCCGTCCGGCGATCTTGTAAGAGTTTCGCTCGAAGAATTCGCGAAGGACGACGAATTCCGGCTGATCGAGAACGACTGGGGGCTGGTCTGCGCGGGAAAGCGCGGCGACTTCAACATGCTCACGGTCAGTTGCGGCACGCTGGGTTCGGTCTGGGGACGCAAAGTCGCGACCATATACATCCATCCAGCTCGCTACACCCACGGATATCTCGAGCGCGAAGACCGCTTCACGATTTCGTTCTTCGGCAAGGAATGGAAAGATGCGCTCATGCTGTGCGGAACCAAAAGCGGACGCGACACCGACAAGTGCGCGGCGACCGGTCTGAAGGGCGTGGAACTTCCATCGGGCGCGATAGCGTTCGAGCAGGCGCGGTGGACTATCGACTGCCGCAAGATATTCAAAGCCCCCCTGACCGGCGCCCAGTTCACCGACCGCAAGCTTTTCGACGGCTGGTACGGGCCCGGCGCCGACGTTCTGCACGATGTCTACATCGGTGAGATCGAGGCGGTGTACGGGAGGCGCGTTTGACCGCAAGGCCGATTCTGGCCGCGGCTGTTTCCGCCGTCTGGACGCTGGCGGCCGCGCCGTTCCCCGAGAAAGGCGGCACGCTCAGGTTCAACGGCGGCAACTCCCCGAAGAGCTACAACGCCTACGTCGACAACAACTCGTACACGATGATGACGTTCTCGATGATGTACGAGACGCTGCTCGATTCCGATCCCGACACGCTCGACTTCGAGCCGGCGATCGCGTCCGGCTGGGAGGCGTCGGGTTCGCGGTTCGTGTTCTCGATCGATGAAAGGGCGAGATGGTCCGACGGCGAACCGGTCACTGCGCGTGACGTGAAGTGGACGTTCGACGCAATCATGAATCCCGGCAACGACACTGGGCCGTGGAAAACGATTCTCGGCGGATTCGAGAGTCCGTCGGTCGACGGCGAACTGAAAATCGAGTTCCGCAAGGCGGAATCTGGCGGTCGCGACTGGCGCGATTTGATGACGCTGGGGACGTTTCCGGTTCTGCCGGCGCATGCGTTCGAGGGTAAGGATTTTTCAAAGCTGCGGCTTGTCGGCGCGCCGGTGTCGGGGCCGTATTCGCTCGCGCGGGTAGAGCCGGAGATCGAGTGCGAGCTGCGGCGCGAAGGCGGCTGGTGGCGCGCGGATTCTCCCCGGTGCCGTGATTTCTTCAACTTCGACCGCATAATCATGCGGTATTTCGCAGAGAGCCAGAATGCGTTCGAGGCGTTCAAGGACCGCAAGATCGACGTGTTTCCGGTGTACACGGCGCGGATCATGGCCCGCGAGACTGGCGGCGAGGCGTTCGCGAAAAACTGGATCGTCAAACGGCGGTTCCGCAACCATGCGCCGGTCGGCTTTCAGGGATTCGCGATGAACATGCGTCGCAAACCGTTCGACGATCTTCGCGTGAGGCGGGCGATGGCGAAGCTACTCGACCGCGAAAAGCTCAACTCGACGCTGATGTTCAACGAGTATTTCCTGCTCTCGTCGTACTACCAGGACATCTGGGACGACCAGCACGAATGCCCGAACGAGCGTTTCTCGTTCGATCCCGCAGGCGCGCGGGCTCTGCTCGAGGAGGCGGGGCTCGGGAACGGGTTCTCGTTCACGTTTCTTTCGCGCAGCTCGATGGAAGACAAGTTTCTCGCTCCGTTCTCGGAGGCGCTGGCGAAGCTGGGCGTGAAGATGGAGATCGTGCGCAAGGATTTCGCCGGATGGATGCGCGACATGGACGAATTCAACTACGACATGACGTGGGCGAGCTGGGGGGCGGGCGTGTTCAAGCAGCCGGAATCGATGTGGCTGTCTTCTGACGCCGACCGCCGGGGATCGAACAACATAACCGGGTTCAAATCGGCCGAGGTGGACAGGCTGATCGCGCTGGAGAAGACCATGGACACGATGGCCGAACGCGTCGAGGCGTACAGGAAGATCGACGAACTCGTCGCCGCAGAAGTCCCTTACATCCTGCTCTG
>JAGDAE010000092.1 GCA_017959645.1 Kiritimatiellia bacterium | reverse complement strand
TAGTCGCCGCCGTCGACAAGGCGAGCGACCCCTGGGGAATCAAGGTTACGCGCTACGAGATCAAGAACATCACGCCGCCGCGCACGATCCGCGACGCGATGGAGAAGCAGATGCGGGCCGAACGCGAGAAGCGGGCGATGATCGCCGAGTCCGAAGGCGAGCGCCAGGCGAAGATCAACCGGGCGGAGGGCGAGAAACAGCAGGCGATCAACCTCTCGGAGGGCGAGCGCCAGCGCAAGATCAACGAGGCGGAAGGCCGCGCGAAGGAGATTCTTCTCGTCGCCGAGGCGCAGGCGGAGGGCATCCGCAAGGTCGCCGAGGCGATAAACGGCAAGGGCGGCGTCGAATCGGTGAACATGCAGCTGGCCCAGCAGTATCTTGCGCAGTTCGGCAATCTGGCCAAGACGAACAATACGATGATAATACCGTCCAATCTCGCCGACGTGGCCGGCGTGATCAAGGCGTGCACGAGCGTGGTGAAGAAAGTCGAGGGCTGAGGGGATGGCGAAACCGTCACTGGTGGTTCTCGCGGCGGGCATGGGCTCGCGCTACGGCGGGCTCAAGCAGGTGGATCCGGTCGGGCCTTCCGGCGAGGCGATACTCGACTACTCGGTGTTCGACGCGGTGAGGTCCGGCTTCGGCGACATCGTGTTCGTCATCAGGCGCGACATCGAGGAGGCGTTCAGGGCGCAGATCGGCTCCAAATACGAAGGCGTCGTCCCGGTCGGCTACTGCCACCAGGAGCTGGACGATCTGCCGGCGCCGTTCGTTCCGCCGCCCGGGCGCGCCAAGCCGTGGGGCACGGCGCATGCGATACGCGCGGCCAGGAACTCGGTCGCCGGACCGTTCGCGGTCATCAACGCCGACGACTTCTACGGGCGCGACGCGTTCGCCAGGCTCGCGGAGCATCTCGCGTCGGCGAAGCCGATGGAGCTGGCGATGGCGGGATACCGGCTGGAGCTTACGCTTTCGGAGAATGGAACCGTCGCGCGCGGAATCTGCACGATCACGCCGGACGGGCTTCTCGACACGGTCGTGGAGCGGACGAAGCTCGCGAGAGCCGGTGACGTCGCGGTCGATCTCGAAGATCCCGCCTCGCCGGCCGAGGTTCCGCTCGACGCGCGGGTGTCGATGAACCTGTGGGGCTTCACGCCGGAGCTGTTCGGCGAGCTAGAACGGATGTTTCCGGAATGGCTGGCGGAAAACCGCGCGAAGGAAAAGAGCGAATGGTATATTCCGTTCGTGGTCGACGCGCTGATAAAGTCCGGCCGCGCGACCTGCCGCGTATTGCCGGTCGAGTCGTCGTGGTTCGGGGTGACCTACCGCGAGGACCGTCCGGCGGTGGTCGGGAAAATCGCCGCGCTGGTCGAGAGCGGGGAATATCCGCGCAAGCTGTTCTGAACGGCGGGCGCAGACGGGGACAATGAGAATTTGACACAATCGGGAAAAACGATGAAAAAGACAGCGATAATGTTGGCGGCGGCGATCGCATCTGCGGCGCCGGCCGGAGCGACGGTCGTGCCAGGCACGCCGTTCAAGGACAAAATGGTGCTCCAGCGCTCGGTCGAACTGCCGGTCTGGGGAACCGCCGATCCGGGCGAGAAGGTCAAGGTATCCTTCGGCGGCGCGACGGCAGAGACGTCGGCTGGCGCCGACGGCCGCTGGTCCGTGCGCCTGCCGGCGATGGAGGCCTCGTCCGCCGGGAGGGTCTTCAAGGTCAACGACATCGAGATCAAGGACGTTCTGGTCGGAGAGGTGTGGTTCTGCGCTGGCCAGTCCAACACCGAGATGCCGCTCGTCGGCTCGCCGCATTTCATGGACCGGGAGGGGCTGATGATGGCGCAGCTGATCGACGAGCCGCTGATACGCTACGCCTACTGCGCCGACTACGACTGGTCGCCGGAGCCGAAAAGGGAGTACACGGGCGAGTTCACGGAGTGGAAGGAATTCAACCACGACAATCTGATGCCGCCGCATTCGTTCTCGGCGATGGGGGTGTATTTCGCTCTCCAGATACACCGCGCGACCAAAGTTCCGGTCGGCATCGTCGGCACGTACTGGGGCGGAACCAACATCGACGCATGGACCCCGCGCGAAGGATACGAGAACTGCCCGGACTCGATACGCGACACGGCGGAATGGAAGATACGCGGCAAGGACGAGCTCGAGGGCTGGCAGGCGGTCGCGCCGATATACGATCCGTGGCAGCAGCCGACGGTGCTCTTCAACGAAATGGTCGCGCCGTGGACGCCGTTCGCGATCAAGGGCTTCATCTGGTACCAGGGCTGCCACAACGCCGGCGAGGCGTGGCGCTACTGCGACAAGATGCACGCGCTCTACGACGGCTGGTCCAAAGTGTTCGAAAACCCATCGCTGAAGCTCTACTTCGTGCAGCTCGCGCCGTGGAAGAACAGCTGGTGGGACATCCAGCTGCAGCAGGAGAAGTTCGCTGACGAGGAGCCGAACGCGGGGATGGCCGTCTCGTGCGACGTCGGCAACATCCACGACATCCATCCCAACGAGAAGCGGTACATAGGCGACCGTCTCGCGGCGCTGGCGATGAAGCGCGACTATGGGTTCGATTCCGTAATCGCCGACTATCCGCGGGTTTCCTCGATGCGCCGCGAGGGGAACTCGCTCGTGCTGTCGGTTCCCGGCGTGAGCGTGTGGCGGCTGTACAATCCAGACTGGTCGGTCGAGGTTCCGTTCGAGGTGTGCGGAGCGGACGGAGTCTGGAAGAAGGCGTGGCTGGCCAATTCCAACGGCGGGCGCCGTGCCGCCGAGGAGTGGGTGACCAACGGCGAGGTCGCCGGCAGCGAGCTTGTCGTCGTCTCGGACGAAGTCGCGGAGCCGGTCGCGGTACGCTATCTGCACGAGTTCCCGTGGCGGGGGGCTCTCTTCGCCGATTCGGGGCTTCCGCTCGCGCCGTTCGAGAAGCGGCTGGATTGAGCGCCGCGATGGGCAAAGCCGTTCTCTTCGTCGCTTCGGGCTTCGGACTCGGGCTGGTCGCTCCGTTCGCGCCCGGCACGTTCGGGTCGCTGCCGGGGGTCGCGCTCGCCTACGCGGTTTCGTCGCTGCCGGTCTTTCTGCAGCTGCCGGCGTGCCTCGGCTTCGCGTTTCTGGCGATCCCGTTCTGCGGCGCGGCGGAGCGCATGCTGGGGATAAAGGACGATGGCAGGATAACCGCCGACGAATGGATGCTGTTTCCGATAGCGACGATCGGCATTCCCCTCGCCGATCTTCCGTGGACGGCGATGGCGGCGTTTTTCGCCATCGTGCGCATCATCGACATCGTCAAGCCGCCGCCTTGCCGGTCGCTGCAGGCGATACCCGGCGGCAGGGGAATCGTGGCCGACGATTTCTTCGCCAACATCTACGCTCTCGGCGCAAACTGGCTGGTCTACGCGGCTTTCTTCAGATGAGCGACAGCATTCTGCGCGTTGACGACCCTTGCAAACCGCTCGATTTCGACCTTTCGCGTCCGCTCGAAATCGAAGTCGGCTGCGGAAAGGGAAAGTTCCTGACGGCGAGGGCGAAGGAAAACCCCGACTGCGATTTTCTCGGGATAGAGCGCATGCTCGAGCGCGTGCGCCTTTTCGACGGCAAGTGTCGGCGCGGCAATATAGCCAACGCGAAAGTGCTGCGGCTCGAGGCTCTGTACACGTTCCACTATCTGCTGCCCGCGCACCACGTGCGCAGGGTATACGTGTTCTTTCCCGATCCGTGGCCGAAGAAAAAACACCGCTCGCACCGGCTGTTCGGTCCGCTCTTCCTCAACGCGCTGTGGAAACGGCTCGAGATCGGCGGGAAGATCGAGTTCGCGACCGACCACAAGGAGTATTTCGAGGCGGTGTGCGAATTTTTCGCGGCAGACGTGCGCTTCAAACCGGTTGAGCCGATGGCGCGTCCGCCGCAGGTGTGGACGGAATTCGAAACGATGTTCCGCGGTCAGGGTCTGCCGATATACAGCGCGGCGTGGAAATCTCTGCCGGCGGAGGACGGCGAACTGGAACCCTTGAAGATACCGCCCGAGGCCGAGCCGCGCGAAGGGATAGCAAGAAGATGACGATAAACCAGGAAACGATAGCGAGGATGGTTCCCGAGACAGGGGCGAATCCCATGCAGATCGCCGCCGTGGCGAAGCTGCTAGCCGATGGTAACACGGTGCCTTTCATCGCCCGCTACCGCAAGGAGGCGCACGGCAACCTCGATGAGGTTAAGATCGGCAAAATCCAAGAGCGGCTGGCGTATTACGATGAGCTGCTCTCGCGCAAAGAGACGATACTCAAGTCGATCGACGAACAGGGCAAGCTCACCGACGAACTGCGCGGGAAGATCGTCGGCTGCTGGCAGAAAAGCGCGCTCGAAGACCTCTACCAGCCATACAAGCCGAAACGCCGCACGCGCGCGCAGACGGCGAAGGAAAAAGGTTTCGAACCGCTCGCGGACAAGATATGGAACGGCGAGGCGTACGAGGGAAGCGAGGAGGATCTGCAGTACGCGCGCGACATAATCGCAGAGCGCATCGCCGACGACGCCGACGTGCGCGGAATGGTGCGCCGGGAGTTTGCGACGAAATCGACGCTCAGGAGCCAGGTAGCCGAACCGAAGCCGAAAGAGCCGACGAAGTTCGAGCAGTACTACGATTTCGAGGAGCCGATCGCGACGATTCCGTCCCACCGCTATCTTGCGATACGGCGCGGACAGAAAGAGGGGGTGTTGTGGGTAAAGCTAGTCCTCGACCCGGCGCCGCTCGTCGAACGCATTGTCGAGACGATTGGCAGGGACGGCGAACAGATCCGGCTCGCCGCCGAGGACGCGTACAAGCGTCTGCTGGCGCCGGGATGCGAAGTCGACGTCTCGGTCGAGAAGAAGATGGAGGCCGACCGCGCGGCGGTCGAAGTGTTCGCCGAGAATCTCCGCCATCTGCTGCTCGCTTCTCCGCTTGGCGAAAAGGCGGTTTTGGCGATCGACCCGGGAATACGCACCGGTTGCAAAGTGGCGATGATGGACGCCACCGGCAAGTATCTCGGCAAGACGGTGATCTTTCCGCAGCAGCGCCCTGAAGAGGCGGAAAGGGCGATCGCGCTCATCGTGCAGAAATACCGCCCCGAGGCAATCGCGGTCGGCAACGGCACGGCCGGACGTGAGACCGAGGCGTTCGTGAGAAAGACGCTCAAGAAGATTTCGCGCACTGATATAATCGTCGTATCCGTGTCCGAGGCGGGGGCGTCGGTGTATTCGGCGTCGGAGATCGCGAGAAAAGAGTTTCCCGATCTGGATCTCACCGTGCGCGGAGCGATATCGATCGGGCGCCGTCTACAGGATCCGCTCGCGGAGCTGGTAAAGATCGACCCGAAGGCGATCGGCGTCGGGCAGTACCAGCACGACGTGCACCAGCCGCTTCTGGGCGCGAAGTTGGACGAGGTAGTGGTAAGCTGCGTGAACGGGGTTGGCGTTGAACTCAACACGGCGTCGGCGCCGCTTCTCGAGCGAGTGTCGGGCGTCGGAGCGTCGCTCGCGAAGGCGATTGTCGAATGGCGCAACGAGAATGGAAGATTCAAGAGCCGCGACGACCTGAAGAAGGTGAAAGGTCTCGGCGCGAAGGCGTTCGAACAGTGCGCGGGGTTCCTGCGCATACGCGGGGCGGAGAATCCGCTCGATTCGTCGGCGGTGCATCCCGAGCGCTATGCCATAGTGGAGAAGATGGCCGCGGACGCCGGGATGTCGGTGAGGCGTCTGGTCGGCAATTCGCCGGCGGCGAAGAAGATCGACATCAGGCGCTACATAACCGCAGACGTTGGCGAGCCGACGCTGAAAGACATCGTGTCCGAACTGATAAAGCCCGGCCGCGACCCGCGAGCGACGTTCGAGCCGCCGAAATTCCGCGACGACGTCACCAAGATCGAAGACGTCAAAGAGGGGATGAAGCTCGAGGGCGTGGTCACGAACGTGACGGCGTTCGGGGCGTTCGTCGACATCGGCGTCCATCAGGACGGGCTCGTGCACGTTTCGGAACTTTCGGACGGTTTCGTGGGCGATCCGGCGAGCGTGGTCAAGACGGGCGACCGGCTCGCGGTTACCGTGATCGGCGTCGACCGGGCAAGGGGTCGGATATCGCTGTCGGCGAAGTCGAAACCGTCGTTCGGAGGCGCTTCGCAGGGCGGCGGAAGGCAGCAGACGCGGCAGAGAACGTCGTTTGCGCCGTCTTCCGGGGCCGGTTTCAGCTGCAATCCGTTCGCCGATTTGTAGCGGTCGGATATTGTGTTTCCGGCGCAAGTTTGGTAAAATACGCGAAAAATAAAAAAAGGAGAGCCACATGGCATTACTCGACTGGATCATGATTCTGGCGTACTTCGGTCTTCTGGCCGGCGTCGTCGTATTCACCCTCAGGCGCAAGAAAATCGAGTCCGGGGAAGATCTGTTCCTCGGCGGCAGATCGGTCGGATGGCTGGCGATCGGCGCCTCGATCTTCGCGGCGAACATCGGCTCGGAGCACCTGATCGGTCTGGCCGGCTCCGGCGCGTCGGCGGGGCTCTCGCAAAGCCACTGGGAGTTCCATTCGTGGGTTCTCGTGATGATGAGCTGGGTGTTTCTGCCGTTCTACTACAAGAGCGGGGTATCGACGATGCCGGAGTTTCTCGAAAGGCGCTACGGCTCCAAGGCGCGCTGGATTCTCTCGCTGGTGTCGCTCGCCGCGTACGTCCTCACCAAGATTTCGGTTACCGTCTTCGCCGGCGCGCTGTTCTTCGAGGTGATGATGCCCGAAGTGCACATCGTGATCGGCGGCACGACGATTTCGTCGTTCTGGATCGGCGCGGTGTCGACCGTGCTGCTCGCCGGCCTCTACAGCTCGATCGGCGGCCTTTCGGCAGTCGTCTACACCGACCTGGTGCAGACAGGCATCATCCTAGTCGGCACGCTCTCGGTGACCGGTTTCGCGCTCTACCACCTCGGCAACAGCGAGCTGGCGGCAGCGACCGGAGCGTCGGGATGGGAAGTGCTCAAAGAGACGATCAAGAACCAGAACATGGTCGAGCAGTTCGGCCTGTGGCACTCGCTTTCGCACAAGGTGTTCCCGTGGCTGGGCGTCATCCTCGCTTCGGTCACCGTCGGCATCTGGTATTGGTGCACCGACCAGTTCATCATCCAGCGCACGCTGGCGGCGAAGAATCTCACCAACGCGCGCCGCGGCGCGATCTGGGGCGGCGCGCTCAAGCTCGCGCCGGTGTTCCTCTTCCTCGTTCCCGGCATGCTCGGTTTCGCGCTCCACCACAACCACGTCGTCATCAACGGCTCGGTGTTCGCGATTCCGCTCAAGGCCAACGGCGCGATCAACGGCGACACCGTGTTTCCGACGCTGGTGCAGACGCTGCTTCCCGTCGGGTTCCGCGGGCTGGTCGTCGCGGGCATGATCGCGGCGCTGATGAGCTCGCTCGCCTCGCTCTTCAATTCGGTCTCGACGCTCTTTACCGTCGACGTCTACCAGAAACTCAAGCCCGAGACTCCGCAGCGCAAACTCGTGACCATCGGGCGCACGACGACGGTCGTGATGACGGCGCTCGGGCTTCTCTGGCTGCCGATCATGAAGGCGATATCGACCGGCGGGCTCTACCAGTATCTGCAGGCCGTGCAGTCGTTCCTCGCGCCGCCTATCGTCGCGGTGTTCATCATGGGCCTTTTCTGGAAGCGCACCAATCTGCGCGGTTCGGTCTGGGGACTGGGCCTCGGCTTCATCCTCGGCATGGCCAAGCTTACGTGGAACGCGATCGATCCCGGTCCCGACGGATATGCGCTCATGCCCGACCTCTACTATTCCGGCTGCCTGCTCGCGACGTGCTTCCTGATCGTCATCGTCGCTTCGCTGACCGCGCCAGCGCCCGAGGAGAAGTACGTGAAGAATCTGACGTTCTCCGGTCTCGATCCCGAGTTCAAGAAGGAGAATCGCGCGTCGTGGAACTGGATCGACGTCGTTTCGTCGGCCGCGGTTCTCGGGTGCGTCGTCGCCGCCTACATCTACTTCTGGACCTGGCTCGGCTGAGCGCGGCGGCAGGAAGGGATACTGGCGATGTACACGCTTGGCATCGATTCGAGCACGCAGAGCGTCAAGGCTCTGGTCTATGACGCCGGCGCGAAGAAGGCGGTAGCCTCGGCGTCGGTGAACTTCGGCAGGGAGCTGCCGGAATTCAACTGCCCCGACGGGTTTCTGCCGAACGCGGATCCGCTCGTAAGACAGGCCGATCCGAGGCTCTGGCTCGCCGGACTCGAGAAGGTTCTCGGCAAGCTCAAGGACGTCTTCGACACGTCGAAAATCGACGCGATCGGCGGCGACGGGCAGCAGCACGGGAGCGTCTATCTCGACTCTTCCTGGGACGGATCGGCCGGCGGCGGCTATTTCTCGCGGGCGGTCTCGCCGATCTGGATGGACTCGTCCACTTCGGCCGAGTGTCGCGCGCTCGACGCGAAGTTCGGCGACGGCCTGCGCGCACGAACCGGCTCGCCTGCGATCGAACGCTTCACCGGAGCGCAGATAATGAAGTTCGCCAAGGACGATCCCGAAGCATACGCCGCGACGGCGAAAATCCATCTCGTGAGCTCGTTTCTCTGTTCGGTCCTGATCGGCGGCGACGCCCCTGTCGACACCGGGGACGGGGCGGGGATGAATCTTCTCGATCTCGGGCGAATGGAATGGGACCGCGAGATCTGCGATTTCGTCGCGCCGGGACTCGCCGGCAAGCTGCCGCGCGTGGCCAAGCCCGGAGAGGCGGCCGGAACGCTCGCTCCGTATTTCGCGAAGTTCGGCCTGAGGCCGGGAATTCCGGTCGCGGTCTTCACCGGCGACAATCCCGCCTCGCTCGTCGGAACCGGGGCGGACAAGCCTGGAGTAGCGGTGATCTCGCTCGGCACCAGCGACACGTTCTTCGCGGCGATGCCGGAATTCAGGACCGATCCTGACGGCTGCGGACACGTTTTCGGCAATCCTTCAGGCGGCTGCATGTCGCTGGCGTGTTTCAAGAACGGCTCGCTGGCACGGGAACGGGTGCGCGCCGAAATAGGGTGCGATTATGCGTTTTTCGACGAAAAGGCGTTTGAACTCGCCGGCGACACCGGCAAGCGCGCGTTCCCGTATTTCGAGGCGGAGATAACCCCGGTCCACGAAGCGACCGGCATCGAGGCCGATTTCGACTGGGCGTCGGCGAGCGACGCCGAGAAGGTCGTAAGCGTGATCAGGGGGCAAATGCTCAACATGTTTGAACGCACGCGCTGGATCGGCAAGTTCGACACCATCCGTGTAACCGGAGGCGCGAGCCGCTCGAAAGGAATCCGCGACACGATAGCAAAAGTGTTCGGCGCGAAAGTCGAAACGCTCGACGTTACCGACTCGGCGGCGCTCGGCGGAGCGATTCTGGCCGCGCGGCTTCTGAAATGACGGTTTTTCGAAAGGAGTGGCGATGAAGGAGTTTATCGAATCGGGCAAGGCCGTGATGGGAATCGAGTTCGGCTCAACCCGCATCAAGGCGGTTCTCGTCGACGGCGAGTTCCGCGCGATCGCGCAGGGGGCGCACGACTGGGAGAACAGTCTCGTCGACGGAATGTGGTCGTATTCGCTCGAAGACATCGAGACGGGCCTTCGCGACGCCTACGCGAAATGCGCGGCCGACGCCGAGGCGAAATACGGCGCAAAACTCTCGAAACTCGCCGCGCTCGGGATTTCCGGCATGATGCACGGCTATCTGCCGTTCGACGCGGACGGCAAGTTGCTCGTGCCGTTTCGCACCTGGCGCAACGTGACGACCGGCGATGCTGCGAAGGAGCTTTCGGAACTTTTCCGGTTCAACATCCCCCAGCGCTGGTCGATCGCCCACTACTACCAGGCGATTCTCGACAAAGAGCCCCATGTCGGCGCCGTCAAGTCGCTCACCACGCTCGCCGGCTACGTCCACCGCCGGCTGTCGGGCGAAAACGTTCTCGGAGTCGGCGAGGCGAGCGGGATGTTCCCGGTCGACCCTGCGACCGGCGACTACAACGCGAGGATGCTCGCTGCGTTCGACGCGAAGACTTCCGGCGATCTGAAACAGAAGCTGCCCAAGATTCTCAAGGCCGGCGAAAAAGCGGGCGTCCTGACCGACGCCGGCGCGAAATGGCTGGACCCGACCGGAACGCTAGAGGGCGGCGCGCTCATGGCTCCGCCCGAAGGCGACGCGGGTACGGGGATGGTCGCCACCAACGCCGTCGCGCCGAAGACCGGCAACGTTTCGGCGGGGACCTCGGTTTTCGCGATGATCGTTCTCGAAAAGGCGATGAAGGGATACTATCCGGAAATCGACGTCGTCACTACGCCGGCCGGCGACGAAGTGGCGATGGTGCACTGCAACAACTGCACGAACGAAATCAACGCCTGGGCCGGGCTCTTCGGCGGGGTCTGCAACCGGGATGCCGGAGGAAAGAACATCTATGCGACCCTGTTCGCCGAATCGCTGAAGGGCGACAAGGATTGCGGCGGAGTAGTCGTCGTTCCGTTTCTCTCGGGCGAACCGGTCGCCGGGGTCGGCGAGGCGATGCTCAAAGTCGTCCGCTCGCCCGAATCGGCGTTCACGCTCGCGAATTTCTTCCGGGCGCAGATATATTCCGCCTTCGTGTCGCTCAAGCTCGGCATGGACATCCTCGCGCGCGAACACATCACGATCGAGTCGCTGACCGCCCACGGCGGAATATTCAAGGACAAGGGAATCGCGCAGCAGTATCTCGCCGACGCGCTGGACACGAGCGTCACATGCATGGATACGGCCGGCGAGGGCGGCCCGTGGGGGATGGCGGTTCTGGCCTCCTATGCCGCCGGCGGCGCCGGAATGCCGCTCGGGGAATTCCTTTCCGAGAAGGTCTTCGCCGGCGCGGCGGGATCCACCCTCGCGCCAGAGCGCGAAGGCGTCGAGGGCTTCAACCGCTACGCGGAGAATTTCAAGAAGGCGATAAAGGCCTGAAAAAGGCACGACAAAGGAGCAAGCGATGAATACGATGAAAGATTACGAGTTCTGGTTCGTGGTCGGCAGCCAGTTTCTGTACGGCCCCGAGGTTCTCTCGACCGTGGAGGCGCGCGCGAAGGAGATGGTCGCGAAGCTCGACAAGAGCGGAAAGCTGCCGTGCAGACTCGTCTTCAAGACGATCGTCAAGACGCCCGAGGATGCGACCGGGGCGATCATGGCGGCGAACGGCGACGGGCGCTGCGCCGGAATAATCACCTGGTGCCATACGTTCTCGCCGTCGAAGATGTGGCTGAACGGGCTCAAAATCCTGCAGAAACCCTATTGCCATCTCGCGACCCAGTACAACCGCTCGATCCCCGACAAGGAGATCGATATGGACTTCATGAACCTCAACCAGGCCGCGCACGGCGACCGCGAGCACGGGTTCATCGCTGCGCGTCTGCGTACGCCGCGAAAGGTCATCGCCGGCTTCTGGCAGGACGCGGACGTCCAGACCCGTCTCGGCGACTGGATGCGGGTGGCGGTCGGCATCGCGTTCTCGAAGTCGCTCAAGGTCATGCGCTTCGGCGACAACATGCGCAATGTCGCGGTTACCGAAGGCGACAAGGTCGGCGTCCAGGAGGTTCTCGGCTGGCAGGTAAACACGTGGCCGGTCGGCAAGCTCGCCGAATGCATCGACGCCGTTTCCGGCAAAGAGGCCGACGCGCTGATGGCCGAATACAAAAAGCTCTACGCCTTCAACACGAAAAATCTCGACGCGGTCCGCTACCAGGCGAAAGAGGAGATCGCGATGCGGAAGCTTCTCGACGAAGAGGGCTGCCGCGCGTACACCAACACGTTCGAGGACCTTTACGGCATGGAGCAGTTGCCGGGGCTCGCCTCGCAGCGTCTGATGGCGCTCGGCTACGGCTACGGCGCCGAGGGCGACTGGAAGACCGCGGCGATGACGGCGGTCGTGAAGGCGATGGCCGAGGGCAAGAAGGGCGGAACCGCGTTCATGGAGGACTATACCTACGAACTGGCCAAGGGCAAGGAATGTTCGCTCGGCGCGCACATGCTCGAGGTCTGCCCCTCGATCGCGGCCGCCAAGCCGAAAATCGAGGTGCATGCGCTCGGCATCGGCGGCAAGGCCGACCCGGCGCGTCTGGTGTTCGAGGGGCGCGCGGGCAAGGCGATCGTGATTTCGCTCGTGGATGTTGGCGGGCGGCTCAGGATGATCGTGCAGGATGTCGAATGCATCAAGCCGGTCTGCAGGATGCCGAATCTTCCGGTCGCGCGCGTGATGTGGAAGCCGATGCCGAACCTCAAGACCGGCGTCGAATGCTGGATCGTCGCCGGCGGCGCCCACCATACGACGCTCACCTACGACGTTTCGGCCGCCCAGATGCGCGATTTCGCCCGCATCGCCGGAATCGAGTTCGTGCACATCACGAAAGACACGACGGTCGAAAAGCTCGAGCAGGAGCTTTTCCTGAACGATCTGGCGTGGAAACTTAAGTCGTAAGGGGCGGCGCGCCATGCTCGAAGAACTGAAAAAGAAAGTATACTACGCGAACATGCGCCTCAGGGACGAGGGGCTGGTCGTGCTTACTTGGGGCAATGCGAGCGCGTTCGATCCCGAGACCGGACTCGTCGCGATCAAACCGAGCGGAGTCTCGTACGGAATGCTGAAACCGCGCGACATCGTTGTCGTCGATCTCGACGGCAAAGTCGTCGAGGGCAGATACCGTCCTTCCAGCGATACGCCGACCCATCTCGAGTTCTACCGCTCTTTCAAGGGGGTTTTCGGCGCGGTCCACACCCACAGCGCCGAGGCCGTAGCCTGGGCGCAGGCGGCGAGGGAGATTCCGTGCTACGGCACTACCCACGCCGACTGTTTCCACGGACCGGTTCCGGTTACGCGCTATCTTTCCGAAGCGGAAGTCGCTGGCGACTACGAGGGCAATACCGGCAAGGTCATCGTCAAGCTGTTCCGGGACAAAGATCCGCTCGCGCAGCCGGGGGTTCTTGTCGCGGGACACGGACCTTTCACCTGGGGCAAGGACGTCATGAAAGCGGTCGACAACGCCGTTTCGCTTGAAGAGATCGCAAAAATGGCCAGAAACACCGAATCGCTCGCCGTTTCCCGGAGTGCGAAGGAGCTCCCCGCCTACATAGGCGAAAAGCACTATTCCCGCAAGCACGGGCCGAACGCCTATTACGGACAGGGCGGGAAATAGCCGCCCCGTCCGCGCTCGTGGATCTGTCTCACTGGCCGAGGACTTTCACGAAGAATGCGTCGAAAAGTCCGGCGATTTCACGCCATGAATAGACCGGTATTTCGCGTTCGGCGTTGGATGCGAGCGTTTCCGCGAGCGTAGGCTCCTCGATCAGCCGCCTGATCAGCGGGGCGTATTCGCCGTTTTTGGCCAGCAGCGCGTTGTGTCCGTTTCTGAAGAAAAGGTTGGCCTCGCCGTCGAACGCCAGAATTGGCTTTCTCCACCGCAGATATTCCTGCAGTTTCGCGTTGCAGTCCTGGTCGGATGTGCACACGAATGCGTCTGCCTGACTCATGACGTTGAACTGTTCCTCCTTCGACAGCCATCCGAGCGAGATACAGTTTCCGGAAAGATACGGTTTCAAGTAGCCGTATTCCTGTCCGGTCATGTAAAGCTTGACGTCGTTTGGCAGTTCTCGCATCGACCGGCAGATGTCGTCGGTGCGTTTCCACCGCGCCTTGTCGCCGGTGTAGACCAGATTGAATTTTCCCTCGAGCCGTATCGTACCGCGCATCGATTCGCGGTCTACCGGGTCTGCGCCGTTCGGGATGTATTCGCACTTGACACCCCATGTCGCGCCGAGATTTTGCAAGGCGCGGCTCAAGGTCGCGACCGCATCCGATTTTTTGACGATCAGTTTCTCGACGCGATCCATGAGCAGTTTCCCCGGCCGGCCGGCCAGTTCGTTCCAGATGCGTCCGTAATGGTCGTCCCACCCGTGCACGACCTTGAACGCCCGGTGCCGGCAGAAAGGGCGTACGGCCAGCGGATGCAATGCGACGGTTGGACCGTAGGTGTAAACGATGTCGGGTTTGAAGCCGTTTATGCGCGTGGCGACGCGGAAGGGGCTGGCGGCCGAGCGGCGTCCCATCCAGCCGACCGTCCATCCGAGTTTTTCGAGATTGTATCCGATCGCGTCGATGGAATACGGAGCGTGGGCGAAATGTTCCGCGCAGCTTTGGTTCTCGAACCAAGGTTGCGGCTTGCTGGTCACGAACAGGATGCGTTTCACACGGGTATTATACCATATTTGGACGCGAACGATTGACAAGACGGCTGAAATTTGCGAGAATACGCGCATAAACTTTGGTTTCGTTCCTCAAGATAGGCGTACTATGTCCTGTATTCTAGCATTGTCTGCGGTTTTGGCGGTAGGGTATCCACCCGCCGGCCGTTTGTTTGCGCGCGCGACGGATGCCGGCAAGTTGCCGGTTCGCGAGTTCGCGGTCGCGACGTCTGTCGATCCCGGCCATCCGGCGCTTGCGTTCCGTCGCGTCTTTTCCGCGCCGGATGGCGTTTCCTCCGCGCGGCTTTCGGTTGTCGGGCTCGGCGTCTTCGACCTCGCCGTCAACGGCAGCCGCGTCGAATCGTCGGAACTGAAGCCGGGGTTCACGATGCCGTTTGCGCGGCAAGAGTTCTTTTTCGAAATCTCGCCGCTTCTGCGGGCGGGAGAGAACGAAATCGTCGTCACGGTGGCCGATTCGTACTGGCGCGACGGGATCGCCGGCGTTGATGACAGTCTGTTCGAAGGACGCGGCGAAGGGGAACCGCGCGCGCGGCCGAACGGTTTCTCGGCTTCGCTGGCGCTTTCGTCCGGCGACGGAGAGATCGAAGCGTTCTCCGGCGGCGGCGGATGGGAGTTCACGAGCGACGGACCGCTCGTTTCGGCGGGCATATACGACGGAGAGACGTACGATGCGCGGCGCGAAGATCTGTCGCTCGCGCGCTGGTCGCCGGCCGCGGTCGTGCCGCTCAAAGTGCGAATCGAACCCGCGCGGGCGGAAGTGCGCGCGCGGCGCGCTCTTGCTTTTGAAGGGCCGTCCGGACTCGCCGTCTTCCCCGGCGAGCGAAAGGTCGTCGATTTCGGGCAGAACTGCGCCGCGCGCGAGGAGTTCCGCGTGCGCGGAGAGGCGGGGACGGTCGTTACGATACGCCACGCCGAGATTCTGAACGCGGACGGAACGTGCTATTTCGACAATCTGCGCTCGGCGGCCGCGACGACGACATACGTTCTCAAAGGCGGCGGCGAAACCTACGCTCCGCGCTTTACCTATTACGGCTACCGCTACGTCGAGATATCCGTCTCCGCTCCGGTCGTGTTCGAGTCGATCGTCTCGGTTCCGCTTACGTCGGTCGCGCGCGAACTCGAGACCGGGACGATCACGACTTCGAATCCGGACGTCAACCGCATAATCGCCTGCGCCGAATGGTCGCTCAGATCGAACGAACTGAGCGTTCCTACCGACTGTTCCCAGCGAGACGAGCGGCTGGCGTGGATGGGCGACTCGTGCATAAGCGTCGCGGCGGCGTGCTGGCTCTGGGACGCGCGCGATTTCTACGCGAAACAGTTTCGCGATCAGCGCGACGCACAGTTGGCGGACGGCAGATTTGCTTCGATCTCTCCAGGAAATCCGCCATGGGGCGAACCTTGGCGCAGCGGCATGGCGATCTGGTCCGACGCCGGAATGCTCATGCCTTTCCAGCTGTGGAGCCATTTCGGAGATTTCGAACCGGTGCGCGAACACTACGAGAGCATGAAAGAATACGCGAATTGGCTGGAACTCGCGGACGGACCGTATCTTTCCGACTGGAGCGACTGGCTCGCGTTCCAGCGCACCGGCTTCTGGAAGCGGGATCTTCCGTACGCCTCCGATCCCGACACGGCGGAATTTCTGGCGATGGCGTGCAGGGTCGCCGATTTCCGGGCGATGGCGAAATTCGCGGAACTGGCCGGATTCTCCGGCGACGCCACGCATTACCGCGCGCTCGCGGAATCTTCTCTGCAGACGCTTTGGGAACGAGCGTTCGACGGCGCCGGCCGGCTGAAAATGAAGTATTCCTGCCAGACGACGCTTGCGCTTTCGCTTACATGGCGACTGTACCCCGGAGAAAGCGTCAGAATCGCAGCTTTGGACGATCTCGCCGTGCAGATCGAGGCGGCCGGAGGCAGGCTCCAGACCGGCATCGTGGGTACGAAACACATTCTCTTCGCGCTGTCGGAAAACGGCCGCGCCGATCTCGCCTACGATCTGCTTCTGCAACGG
>JAGDAE010000091.1 GCA_017959645.1 Kiritimatiellia bacterium | reverse complement strand
GTAGAGCTTCAACGCCTCTGCGTTCGCGAGGCGCGCGGCATTTGCCCTGGCCTGCAATATCGCAAGCTTAATGTCCTTTACCGCCGACACAAAATCACTCGGCATTGATCCATGCGTCGCCTCCGCATTATAAACAGCAACATGCGTTTTGTGTTTATTGCCCATGTCCACCTCCGTTTTCGGCAATCGCGCCAAAACCCTTTCCGCGTGCGGCGTAGTCGTCTGTCGCCCAGATGAGGTTGCGGCCCGTCGAACGATCCTTCAACAGGACTGCAAGAATCTCTTTTGGAACGTTCCATTCCAGTATGTCGCGCGCAAGGACGCTATCTGCTGATTTATCATTCATTGGATTGCATATATTATATCAAACCAATGCACCGCCGCGCAACCGCGGAGTCGAAAAAGTAATGATCCGGCAAGAATTTCTATCCGCCAAAAGCGTGCCAAACCGCGCCTCAATGACACGAAATTCATCTTTTCACACGAAAAGGCATCCGCGTTTGCGAATATTACATTTTGGTCAGACCTAATTGTGATATTCGCGCTGAATGGTTGCGAACCGTGCCGGAAGTGGCATCTTCGGCCTGCACAGCCTTCGGCGTCCCCGTCGGCGGTTTTCGTGTGAAAAAGAAACCACACCCAGCAAACCCCGGCAAGCCCTTGTATAAAATCGGGAAACCGCCCTACGAAATCGGGGAAGCGCCCATATAAAATCGGCCTTGCCCCCTTATGATTTCCCGAAACCCCCTTATGGATTTTCAGCAAAAAGAATCTTCCGCCCAAAGACGGAAGATTCACGGGATTTCAACCGTTGGAGAGAAATCGGATCCGTCAGAATGTCGCGGTCAGCGACAGTCCGCAGACAAAATTGTAGGAGTTCGCATAATGGTTGGCATCTCCCCATTCCGAATTGTGTGCGCGGGCACCATCGCGCATTTCGGAATCGAACAAATAATCATAATAGGCTACGTATGCGCCGAGCGACAGCCAATCGCAGAGTGCCCACTCGAATTCGCCTTTGATGGTCGTATCCATCAAACCGCCGTGGTCGAGCGGTTCGTCAGAGCCGGGGTGCTTGTTGAAATAGCCGCGAACACGCTGGGTATTGCCGAAGCCCTGTCCGACCGCAGGCCGGAACGTCAACACGGCGTCCTCTTCGTCTCCGACGAGCGTAAAGGTGTGGCCTAGTTCAAAATTGACGTAGGTCCCTTCGTCTGCCATTATGTCGCGCTCGATTGCGAGCGTCGGCTCGAACCAGAGATCGCCAAGCCCCAGCTCGAGATTCAGATACTGGGTATCGGGGCAACCGTCGCCGACGTGGCGACAGGTCGGGATGTATTCGTAGATATAGTTGGCGTCGACCGAAAGCGAGCCGAGCGTCTCGCCCAGATCAAACTCGTGGGCAATGCCGGCGATTGCATCGAGCGTCGTGTACTTTCCGGCGCGGTTTCCGTAGCCGCCGCGCTTGCCGTTGCCCTTGGTAAGATCGTAGATCGCCTCGACGCCGATGTATGCCCAATCGAAGAACGTGGCGGTCGCGCCGGGGGTGAGGATCGGATCTTTGCCGTCGATCACGCCGTAGGTCATGTACTTCGAGTCGAACGCAAGCGAGAACTCGGCCGTCATCACCGGCGTCTCTCCGTACGAAAGGCCCTCGCCGGGAGCGTATGCCCAGCCCTCTTCGGCATCTTCACCGGCCGTGCATACGCCGGCGAGCGCGGCGGCGAGAATCGCAGATATTGCTTTGCATGTCATTTTTCCGTTGTTCCTTTTATTGTTTTTGTTTTGAGATTTTCCGTTCACTTGCGACAGGCGCAGCATCCGCCGCCGCATGTCCGCTTTGAGCAGCCGCATTCGCAAGGAGCGCCTTTTTTCAGAACCCGCCTGACGGCGAGAATGGCGAGCGCCGCAATCGACGCGACGATTAGTGCGGAAGCGACATTCATATTATTTCGCCTCCGCTTTGCACGGCCTAACGACCATCCATGCGCACCACAGATCGACGAGAATCGCGACAGCCGTCCAGAAACCGAATCCGCCGCCGGCGATCAGCGAGCCGATCTGGTATGCCGAAAGCGCGATGGCGTATCCGACGAACAGCTGAAAGCCGACCGCGAACCATCCCCATTTTTTCGAACCCATTTCGCGGAACGTCACCGCGACCGCGACCATGCACGGAGGCACGAACAGATTGAACAGCATGAACGACAGCGCCGAAAGTTTCGGGAAGCCGCCCATCGCGGCGAACAGTGAAGCGATGTCGCCGCCTGAAGACACGAGTCCGAGCGTCGCCGTCGCCTGTTCCTTGGCGATTTCGGCGGAGATGGAAGCCGCCGCCCCCTGCCACGTGCCGAATCCGAGCGGCTTCAGTATCCATGCAATCCAGCCGCCGACGGTGGCGAGGATCGAGCGGTCGATTCCCTCTTCGTCGACGAGAGCGAGCGTAAAGTCGAAGTTCATGACGAGCCACAAAACCACGCATGCCGGGAAAATCACGAGTCCCGCCTTGAGCACGTAGCCCTTGAGCCGGTTCCACGTATGGTGCCAGATTCCCGAGAGCGTCGGCATGTGGTAGGCCGGCAGTTCCATCACGAAAGGAGCCGCTTCGCCGCCGAAAGCCTTCGTCTTCTTGAGCGCGATGCCGCCGAGCACGATTATCGCGATTCCGGCGACGTCCATGAGGGGCGCCACATACCACTGCTCGCGGAAGAACAGAGACGAGAACATCGCGATGATCACCGTCTTCGCCCCGCACGGCAGGAAGGTCGCGAGAATGACCGTCATGCGCCGGTCGCGCTCGTTTTCTATCGCCCGCGCCGCCATCACCGCCGGCACACCGCACCCCTTCGCGACGATCATCGGAATGAAACTCTTGCCGGAAAGCCCGAAATTCCTGAACAGCCGGTCCATTATGAATGCAATGCGCGCCATGTAGCCGCAGTCTTCGAGAAACGCAAGCGAAAGCATGACGATGAAAATCACCGGCACGAATCCGAGCACCGTCGCGACGCCTCCCCAGGCGCCGTCGACCACCAGCGACCGCACGGTCTCGCCGGCGCCTATGCGATCCATCAGCGACGCGAGCATCGCGCCGACGCCGGGAATCTCGATCGTCGTGAAAGGCAGCCGCCAGCTCTCCTGACCGAGCAGTCCATCGTTGGCCCAGTCGGTCAGAAGCGTACCCGGTCCGTTTTCGGCGACCGCAAGCCACCACATCGCGCACAGCGTGAAGAAGAAAACCGGAAGCGCGAAAAAACGGTTGGTCACGATCTTGTCGATCTTGTCCGAGAGCGTGACGCGGTTTTCGGTGCGCCGGGCGAGCGAGCGGTCGACGAGACTCGCGATGAAGCCGTATCGCTGGCTGGTGATTATCGATTCCGCGTCGTCGTCCAGTTCTTTTTCGCAGTCGCGGATATGCTCCTCGAGATGCTTCATTTCGCCGACGCCGATGCCGAGATTCCTGATCACTTCCCGGTCGCGCTCGAAGATCTTTATCGCATACCAGCGTATCGACCGCGCCGGAACCTTGCCCTGTATCGTCTCTTCGATGTGCGCGATCGCGTGTTCGACCGAACCGGAAAAGACATGGGGAACCTCCGGCGCGCGCCGCGCGTCCGCCCCCGCGGCGGCCGCCTTCGCCATCTCCACCGCCTTGCGCGCCGCCTCCGCGCCGCCTTCGTTCCGTATCGCGGAAATCCCGACGACCTCGCAGCGCAACGCCTTTGCGATCTTGCCGAAATCGATG
>JAGDAE010000090.1 GCA_017959645.1 Kiritimatiellia bacterium | reverse complement strand
GCTCGGCCACGCCGGGCCGTGGCGGCCTCGGCGGCGGCGGCAACGGCTGCATCATGAACGGTGCCGGCGGCGAGAAGGGAGCCGACGGGCTCGGCGGCGGCGGAGGAGGCGGCGGATACGGCTGGGAAGGCGGCAACGCCACCGACGGCGGCGCGGGCGGAAGCGGAGTTGCGATAATACGCGTATTCAACGCCGGCAGCGGATGGACGGCTCCGCTTGGCTCGATCGACGCTGTCGACGGCATCGACGAGACTTCGGCGACGTTCGACTGGACGGTGTTCTATTGCGGCGCGGGAGCCGAAGGCGGGGAGCTGACTCTTCGCTACGGACGCAGTTCCGCCGCGCTCGACCACACGCTGCCGGTCAAGACGCTTTCGTCGATCGACGATTTCGGCAGCGTCGTCGCGACCGGACTCCAGCCCGGAAGCCGCTACTATGCGCGGCTTTACATCGACAACGGACTCGGCGGCGGAGCGGTTCCGGCCTCCGATTTCGCCGAATTCACGACGGCGGCCGACGTCACCGACGCGTCGGTTCTCGACACCGGAGCCGCGCTGATCGCCGACGGGGAGCTTTCGATAGACGCGGTGTTCGGCGATGAAATCGACGGCGCCGGGCTTTACATCGGTTTCGCAAGCGAATACGGCAGCTGGATATGGACCGCGCTCGCGGCGATCGACGGCGAAGAAAGCCGCAACGTCGAGATCGAACTGCCGGCTTCAGCGCGCTACGTGCGGTTCAAAGCCGTCAATGGCGACGACGAATATCTGAGCGGCTCGAGACTCGTCGCTGACATCGACGTGGTCGATCGCGACGCGATCGGCGCGACCTACGTGTCGATGGCTTCGGTCGGTTCGGTGTCGGCGGCGATAAATGCGAACGTGGTATCGTGCGGCGAGGCGCAAAGCTGCGATTTGACGGTGGAGTTCGGCAACAGCGCCGGGAATCTGCATCAGAGCCGCGTGTTCAGCGGCCTTCCGGAAGGAGTGTGCAGACTCGAAATAACCGGGCTTTCGCCTTCGAGAACGTATTTCTTCACGATTCGCGCCTCGAATGCGCTCGGCGAAGAATCGGAGGCGACCGCGATCGAATCGTTTTCGACGCTACCAGAAATCGGGGAGGGGGCGCCTTCGCCCGACCGGCCGGGGTGCGTGTTCAACGGGCTTTGGCAGATTCGCAGCGAGAGCGGCGTATACGAGACCGAAGTGTCGTCCGGCCCCGGCTGCGCGTTCGTAACCGGAGTGCACGCCGCCTCCCACAGCGGTTCGGCGACCTGGGCGGGAACCGGCTGCGACGGTTCGGCGCAGGTTTTCGACTGGGTCGGCAATCTGCACTACGTGTACAAGGGTTATGTATATCTCGAAGCGGCGAAATACTACTTCATGGGCTACATGCTCGCGGACTGCGAGCTCTGGATCGACGGCACGAGGCTTTTCGAATCGAACAGAATCGTCGAGTACGACAATTCTTCTGGCGTCGCCGGCTGGCATCTGTTCGAGGCGCGGATGTACGGCAACGGCGGCGGACCGCACAACGGCGTCGTCGGCCTCGGCTGGCGGACGGGTTCGCCTTCGGAATGGAACGTGCCTTCCGACTGGAACGCCTTCGTCGACCCCGGCGACGGTTCGCTGCTCAGAACCGCGCTTTCGCTGAGAGACGCCGCCGTCGAAAGCCGTTCGTTCGCGTCCGGCGTGCTTTCGGCGACGGTCGGCGTTGCGGCGGGCGAAGCAGGCGAGCTGCATATCGTATTCGGTGCCGATTATCGCGGCGACGCGCCGTCCGGATGGGAATATGACGTGAAGGTGGCCGATCTTTCGTCATCGGCGCAGACGGTCCAGTGCGGGGAATCGTGTCCGGAAGGTAGCAGGTACGCGAGGTTCTACATCCGCATCGGCGGTTCGTACCAGTGGTGCGGAGGGGCGATTCTGCTGCCCGATCTGTCGGTTCCGGCGTTCGACGGCGACGTCGCCGCAAGCGGATTCAAGGGAGATTCGATCGACGTGTCCGGGAGAATCGCCTCGACCGGCGCGGGCGAAGAAGCGAGCGTCACGATCTTCGTGGCCAAGACATCGGATATGTCCAACGCGGTCGAATGGAACGCCGGCACCTACCGCGCCGGCGAGAGCTTCAGCTTCAGCGTGCACACCGACGACGCGTCTTCGCCGCGCTACATCGCGCCGGGGCTCGTCTACTACGTGAAGGCCGTGCTTTCGGACGGCGAGGGCGGCGAAGACTCTACGAACGCGAAGCAGATCGAAACGCCGGCCGCGCATTCGTTCGTGCAGGGTTCCTACGCGATGACGAGCGCGAGATCGCACGGGTACTACTCGGGAACGCTCAACTCGGTCGGTGCGAACGGAACGACGGTGTACGTCCTTTCGGGGGCGGCGCAGAACACGCTCACGAACGTGGCGGCCGTGCTGATAACCGAGCCTGGGCGTTTCACGGTAACGGTCGACTATCCGTTCATAGGCGAGAGAATCTACAGCAAGATGGTGATCTCGAACGGCTGCGCCACCGCTTCGTGGGTCGAAGAGTCCGACACGAGGGCGATGGAGCTCGTCGACACGCTCACCTACAGGTGGACCGGCAACGGAGCGGACAACAGTTGGGAAGACCCGGGCAACTGGGAGGCCGACGCCGACGTCCGCAGCCAGTTCCCCAATTCCCAGTACTGCAACGTGATATTCGCGACCGCGACCCCCGACGTTGAAATCGCGACTTTCGTGCACGGCTACTACTACGCCAACACGATCGACTACGACACTCCGGGAATGAAGGTCAAGATCGAAGGCACCACCCACGAGAACAGCGCGTCGAGGCTCGAGATACCGTACAGCAACGCAGGCAATCTCGCCGGCTACTTCGCCGACGGAATCGAGCTCACGCTCAAGGGAATACTCTACGACGCGCCCACGTGCAGTTTTTCGCAGGGCATGACGCTCAATCTCGACAACGCCTTCTTCAACAACAAAAACCAGCCGGGCGGAGTGTTCGACGCCGACAACATCACCATAAACCTGGCGAACGACTCGCTCTGCCTGTTCATAAACGACCATACGTTCTTCGAAGGGCGGAACCTGCGCATAAACATCGACAACTCGACGTTCTACAATTCCTGCGGCGGCGCGATGTACAACGGCTGGAACTACCACGGCAACTCGGTGAGGGTCGATTTCTACGGCGACCATCCGGAGTTCGAGTTCAAAAACATTGTATACGTGGCCTCGCCGAGCCGGCCGCAGTTCGTGTTTCACGTTCCCGTAGGTGGATACGCGAGCGATCCGCTGGTGATCGCGGGCGATCCGTTCGTCGGCGTGCAGGACGCATCCTACGGGATTGACATTTCGGTGGCGTCCGATTCGCCGGCGCTGTCCGTCGCCTCTACCCTCGACACCAGACTGTTCACCACCGGCGGAACGATGCCGACGGACAATATCGCGCTTTCGGGGGCGGGAAGAGCTCGCCTCGAATACGGCGAGAACGGCAAGAGCATACTTGTAGGCATCGCCCCGGGCGGACTTTCGATATTCGTAAAATAATCGATATGCAAAAAAGGAGCAACATGGCAAAGAATCTCGTCTTCGCGGCATTGGCCGCGGCCGCGTTCGCGGCGCAAGCGGAAAAGACGCCGCTTTTCAACGGCAAAGATCTCTCGGGCTGGACCGCCGTGGTCGACTACGACCTCACCGGCGGCTACACGGCGTGCGAGCCGGTATGGTCCGTCGTCGACGGCGCGATAAGGACGACCGGCACCCCGTTCGGATATCTCCGGACCAAGCGCGCGGATTTCGGCGACTTCAAGCTCCATGTCGAATACCGCTGGTGGCGCAAGACCGAAAATCCGAATTCCGGACTGTTCGTGCGCGTCGGCGGCGAGCCGGTGTCGTTCGTTCCCGTGTGCCTCGAGAACCAGCTGGGAGCGGGTTCGGCGGGCATGCTGATCGGCTGCGGCGGGCTTTCGTACAAGGCGGTGCGCGACGGCGCCGAGGTTTCGCCGAACGAAGTAGCGCCTAACGTGCTCATCGCCGATCGCGCCGCCGATTCGAGCGAAAAGCCGTTCGGCGAGTGGAATGAGATCGAGGTTGTCGTCGAGGGCGATACGCTCGTGAATAGAGTGAACGGCGTCGAACAGAACCGCGCCGTCGCGATATCGGTAGCGAAGGGTGCGATCGCGCTGCAGAGCGAAGGCGGGGCGATCGAGTTCAGAAACATCTGGATCGAGGAGAAGTAGCATGAAAGCCGCCATGGTTTGCGCGTTTGCGGCGTTGGCCGGACTTTGCGCGTTGGCGGATGTCGCGACGGTGGAAGGTTTCACCGGTGCGGACCATGTCGAGACTCTGCAAGGCAGCGTATATTCCTTTTCGGATACCGCCGGCGGAACGCTGACTTTGAGCCGTGGCGGCGCGATTGACATTCTCGTCGTCGGCGGAGGAGGCGGCGGTGGATATGACGTGGCCGGCGGCGGCGGCGCGGGCGGTTTTGTGTACGAAGAGGATGTGGAGCTGCCGGCCGGAACCTACGCTATCGCCGTCGGCGCGGGCGGCGCTTGGGCCACCGGCAACAGCATGACCGGCGAATCCGGCGGCGACTCGTCTATTTCGGCCCTGTCGCCGTTCGAGGGGATTGTCGCATACGGCG
>JAGDAE010000089.1 GCA_017959645.1 Kiritimatiellia bacterium | reverse complement strand
GTCGAGACTGTATGTTATCTGGATCACGTCGTTGGTCTCTACCCTCTTCAGATCGGTGCGTTCCGAAAACACCAGACTGTCCGACACGATGCCGGCGAAATCGTCCGGCTGGCCGTCTTTTGAAAGCGGTTTCACGTCGATCGCCACAGGCTTCGCCTCCACCCTGAACGAATTCGAGAACGATATGCTGAAGGCCCCGCGCCTTCTGCCGCCCGATCGGCGTCCCGACGCCATGCCTTCCACCGCGAACGGCACGGCGCCCCTGAACGGAACGTCGTAGCGCACCGGCAGCGCCAGACGGTGCACCGGATTGGACGGATTTGCGCTCTTCGCGTCGGTCAACATCTCGATCTTGCCCGCCACCGTCATTCCGAACGTTTCGCCCGGGCGCACGGAAAGATTCTCGAGCGTGACGTTCTTGGGCGCGTCGATTTCGATTATGAACTCGAACCGCTCGCCGACCTGCAGATCGTCCGGCTCCGCATACGCCCGCGCCGAAATGTCGAGCGTAACGGAATTCTCTTCCTCCCCGAAGGAAAAGCCCATCATCTGGTGCATCTGTTCGCGCATCTCGCGGTGCATGCGGTCGATCTCGTCGACGAGATCGGCGCTCGCCGGCACGGGCGGCAGCACGAACGCCAGAACCGCAGCGACCGCCGCCAGCGCGCGCACGAGGCGCCCGAGGACGCGGAATAGCAGCAAGGCGAGAACGGCCGCGCCGGCGATCAGCGAAATCCGCATCTTCCATCCGTATTTCAGCACCGGCCTCAAAACCTGCCTCCACACCGGCAGCTCGGCGTCGGCGCTGCCGTACTTCCTCGCCAGCGCCGCGACTATCCCGCGCTCGATCGCCGGCGTCTGGCCGGTCTTCCATTCGAGCCGGGAATATATCCCGAGCGCCTTCCGCCATTCGCCGGCCAATGTCGCGCAACGCGCCTCGTTCATCCGCGCCTCGGGAAAATCGAACTGCGCGAACGCCTCCGCGGACGGCGAGGCGCACGCCTTGCGCCACGCGAACATCTCGTCGTCGCCCAGCCCGACGGACGGCTCGAGCGCAAGACCGTCCGGATCCGGAAGCTTGCCGATATCCTGCCATTCCTCTTCCACCGCGACCTGCTCGCCAGCTTTCGCGTGCACCGGAATTTCGTTCGACTCGACGGACAGTTTCGCTCCGGAAGGCGACATGTAGACGAATTCGAGACGCGGGAACCACAGCACCCCTTCCCGCATCGGCCGGACGCGGTAGACGAGCCGGCGCGCCGAACTGTACGTGTCGGTCTTCGCGCTCGCGTCGTCAACCTTCCAGTCCCGGCGATCGACCGCCTGCGACAGGGCCGGAGGATGCAGCGACGCGAAATCCGCCTCGCCGATGAAATCCACGGTCAGGACCAGCGGGTCGCCCACCTTCACGTTGTTCGCGTCGAAGAACGCGCGCGCCGAAATTCCCTCGCCCACGACCCCGAACAGCTCTATCGCCGCCAGAAGAAATGCAGACCCTGTCATGGCGTCACCTTGAAGCGCACGTCCACTCCGTCCTTATTCCTGGCGATGAATTCGTCGGAGAGCCCTCCTATCGCCTTTACCAGATTCGCCGCCTTGAGCACCGTATTGTCGGCCTTTTTGTCGCCGGACGACACGGCAAGCGAATAGCCGGCCACCCTGCCGCCGGGGCCGAACTTGACCCTGAGGACCATCGCCTTGAGATCCGCCGTCCACGCCGGCCGGCCGACCTGGTCCCACTTGTCGTAGAAGGCCTTTTGTATGAGCGAAATGCAGCGCTGCTCCTCGCTTTCGGCAAGCTGCGTCTTCGTCCCCGGCCTGTAGCCCTCGCCGAGTTTCTTCTTTATCTCGTCGGCACTCATCGTCTGCTTCTCGGTCCTCCCGTTTCCGCTCGG
>JAGDAE010000088.1 GCA_017959645.1 Kiritimatiellia bacterium | reverse complement strand
ATAGTCTACAAAGGTTCGCTGCTTTCGGCCGGCAGCGGAGAGACTGCCGCTCTCGCGTTTCTCGTTTCGCGCAATGCCGACATGTCCGACGCCGTCTCGTACACCAACGACAACCGGTATGCTGCCGGCGATGCGATCGAATACGAGATTTTCGAGTCGAAGAACTCGACCAAGTATATCGTTCCTGGCGTTACCTACTATGTAAGAGCCGTTTTCACGGGTACGAACGGGAAGAAGAACGTTTCGAGTCCGATGAAGGTGACCACCCTTGCCGGAGCCGCGTTCAAGGCTGGTGGTTTCGCCGCATCAATGAACTCCGAATCGGCGGTCGGTACGTTCTCCGGAGTTCTCGAAACGGTCGGCGCCTATACCAACGCGCTCGTGTCGTTCTACGCAGGCATGGGCGACAACAATTTCACGCTTGTCGATACGGTCACGATCACCGAAGACAATACGCCGTTTTCTTTCAACTATACGGTTCCGACGGACGGTAGCGTCGTCTACTACTACTACAAGGTCGTAAACAGCTGCCCGACCAAGACGTGGTCGACGACCACCGATACGATGTACCAAGGCATCGAGTATGTGTTCTACTGGAAGGGCAACGTGCACAGCGGCAAGTGGGAAGACCCCGACAATTGGACATGCAACGTGGCTGGCATGGAAGGTAGATATCCGGACGAATGGGTTTGGTTCGATCGAGCAGACCATCATGCCGGCGGCGCACACTGGCACTCGAACCATATTGCCATGTTCCCAAGCGATGATACGAATGTCACCTGCGAAGTCTCGCTCTCAAGTTATGTAAAACTCAATCGCATGTACTTTCTTACCGAAGGCATGAAAATACGTTTTACCGGCACCGGCTATGCCGATATGGGCGATGGCTTGGGCGGATACAACGACCCGAACAAATCCGGCATCTACCACGACAACTACTCCTACCCGGTCTACACCAAACCCAACGTCGAGGTGACGTACCGCAATATGTATCTTGATTTTGCCCGCTTCACCTTCCGTTCCGGCGATATGATTGTTCTTGACAATGCATATGCCAGAATGCGTACCGATACGCATCTTGCAGACGGCGACTACAGTTATCCCGATGGCGCGTCGCTCAGGCTCGTGAACGGCGCGGTCTATTCGCACGACGGCGGCAACTTCCACGGCTATGGCTCCAACTTCTCCATCGTCATTGACGACTCGACCTTCAAGATGCCCAGCGGAGGGCAATTGCATCTCGCGCGCAACGGATGGTGCGGCGGATACTGGAATGTCGAATTCCTCGGTTCGAGGCCGGTTTTCGACGTGCCGTACTATGCGATATCGAGTTGCGGCGACGGCGCCGGCAACGACGCGAACCTGAATCTCGTGTTCCATGTTCCGAAAGGCGGCTATTCGGAAGCTCCGCTAAAGTGCCACAACAACGACAACTGGGCGTTCTATTATGCGCCGACCGCGAAGCCGCTCAACATCACCGTCGCAGCAGATTCGCCGGCGTGCTTCCCCGGCAATCTGCTGGACACGGCTCTGATAACCGTCGACCAGACCGGCAATTTCAACGCTGCGAATCTCGTGCTCGCAAGCGGAGAAGAGTTCCGGACATACTACGCCGACGGCAACCGCGCCGAGGTCGAATACTCGTTTGCCACCCAGATTCGCGCGCGCATCGCGACGAAGAAGCTGCCAACGTCGATACACGTCCGCTGACGAGATGGAGAGCCGCAAGATATTGTTCGGCGCTCTTTTCGCCGAATTGCTCGCCGGTTGCGCGACCAAGGACGAACCGGTTCTCGGCGATATGGCGATAAACGCCTTCACCGCCGAGACGCTCACAGAGGCGCACGAATACGAATCGCGCGGATTCTCGCTCAAATACCGTCTGCACCGGCCGGTCCGCAAAAAAATGGTTCACCGATTATCCTCTGATCGTGTTTCTGCACGGCTCGGGCGAGCGAGGCGACGACAACGTCGCGCAATTGCGGCACGGGGTGGAGAAGATATGCAAATACGCTCTGCGGCACGGCGACGCGTATGTGCTCGTTCCGCAGTGCCCGGCCGGCGAATCGTGGGTCGACTGGGACTGGTCGAAGCAGGAGATGGAACGTCCGGTCATGCCCAACCGCACGATGTCGGCGGTACTGGGGTTGGTCGAAAACATTTGCAAGCGCTATTCGGTCGACCGCGACCGGGTGTACATAACCGGAATTTCGATGGGCGGCTTCGGGACCTGGGACGCGGTTACGCGCAAGGCTGGATATTTTGCGGCCGCCGTGCCAGTCTGCGGCGGCGCCGACGTGAATACGGCCAACTTCTACCGTGACGTCGCGCTCTGGTTCTTCCACGGCGCCAAGGACGGTGCGGTAAGCGTCGAATATTCGCGCCTGATGCACGACGCGCTCGAGAAGGCGAAAATTCCGCACCGGTACACCGAATACCCGGAAGCCGGGCACGCCTGCTGGGACCGGGTGTACGCCGACGAAGAGATGCTCGGCTGGCTCTTCGCGGCGAGAAGGGCGAAATGACGGCCGTCTGTCTCTTGGCGGCGCTGGCGCTCGAATCCATGCCGTGGATCGGCGACGGCAGGCCTGCGGCCGGAGATGGCGCGGGATGGTACGAAGAGCGTCCCGCGCCGGTGTTTAGAACCGTTTTCGAATCCGCCGGCGGCGATGTCGAAATTTCCGTCGCGTGTCTCGGCTATTATCTACTCTCGGTCGACGGGCAGACGGTAAACGAAGTGCCGATGCCGTTGTGGAGTCCTTTCGCGAAGACGGTCTACGCCGACACGTACCGCGTCGGGACCCGCGCCGGAATGAACGTGATCGAGCTTGTACTCGGCAACGGGTTCTACAATCTGCCGCCGCTGAAGTTCTGGGGCTCGAAATGCTTTCGTGACGCACTCGCTCACGGCGAACCGTGTTTCAAGCTCGCGGTCGGCGGAATCGAAAAGCTCGACTGGGAGTGGCGCGAAAGCGAGATCGTATCCAATTCGCCGTATCTCGGAACCGTGCTCGATTTCGCGCGAGAGCGCGAGACGGCATGGCGCCGGGCGGCCGAAACCGCGGCGCGCGCCGGAAAGATCGTCGAGCGTAAAGCGCCGCCTGTCGCCGTTTGCGGCGCGCTCGAAGGCAGACCATCGTGGTTGGAGGCGGGAAAGATCCAGATAATCGATTTCGGCGCGAACGCGACCGGCATGCCGTTCTTCGAGTTCTCCTCCGCGCCGGGCGACAGAATCGAAATCGTCTACGGCGAACGGTTGAACGCCGACGGGTCGGTGAATCCGCTTACCCAGACGGCCGGACAGATCAAGCGCGGCAACGGCGGAGACGGCGCGCCGGCGCTCGCCGCCCAGCGCGACTTGATAGTCGCAGGCGGCGATTTCTCGGGAACGGTTCCTTTCGCCTGGCACATATGCCGTTACGCCGAGATCCGCGGACTCGGGAAACTCGTCGCCAGGGCGGAACTCAAGCTCGTTTCGAGCGACCTTGCGCCGGTCGAGCCGGGGAAGTCGTTCAAATCCGCCGACCCCCGGCTCGAAAAGCTCCATGAAACGTGCGTCCGCACCTTCAGATCGAATCTTGTCGGGGTGCAGAGCGATTGCCCGGGCCGGGAGAAACTCGGCTACGGCGGGGATATCGTCGCCACCTGCGAGGCGATGATGCTCAATTTCGACATGGGCGAATTCTATCTCAAGACTCTGCAGGATTTCGCCGACGAAGCCGAAGACGACGGCTGGCTGACGGAAACCGCTCCTTACGTCGGAATCTGCGACAAGGGATACGGCGGTCGGTCGGGCCCGGTCGCGTGGACGGTCGCGGTTCCGGTTCTGATCGATGCGATAATGCGGCATCGCCCGGAGCTCCGGGACCGCGCGCTCGCTTATTATCCGGTATGCGCGCGATACGCGCGGCTTCTCGACGCGAAATTCCCCGGCGGGATCATACCGTTTTGCATCGGCGACCACGAAGCGCTCGAGCGCGCCGCCGACGGCGTGAACGCCACGGCGCACTGGTATCTTTTCGCAAAGCTGACTGCGCGCTTCGCCGGCGCGCTCGGCCTCGGGGACGACGAGGCGGAGTTCGGGGCGATGGCGCGCAAGATACGCGAATCGTTCGCCGCCGGATACGTGAAAGACGGCATCGTCGACAACGGCACGCAGTCGGCCCAGGCGATCGCGCTCTATCTGGGGCTCGTGCCGGAGGGCGAGATCGCGAAAGCCGAGGCGCGGCTTCTTGAGGCGATAGAGGAAAAGGGTTTCGCGCCGCATACTGGCATCTTTTCGACGCGCTACATGCTCATGTATCTTTCGGAGCACGGATACGCGGACGTCGCTGGTAGGATCGTGCTCCACGAGGGTTTCCCCGGCTGGATGCACATGCTCGATCGCGGGGCGACCACCCTGTGGGAAACGTGGGCGGAGTCGGACGACGTGTATTCCAACTGCCATCCGATGTTCGGCAGCGTGGACGAATGGATGTTGAAATACGGCGAAGCGGCGAATTCGCCCGGAGAATAGCGTGTTGCTCGAGATAGACGATCTTTCGGTGTCTTTCGCGACCGGCGAAGGCGAGGTGGAGGCGGTGAAGAACGTCTCGCTCTCGCTCGACCGCGGCGAGGTTCTCGGGATCGTCGGCGAATCCGGTTCCGGGAAAAGTTCGGTCGCGATGAGCGTCGTGCGGCTGCTGCCTTCGCCGCCAGCGTCCTATCCGTCGGGACGTATCCTTCTCGACGGGGAGGACACGCTCTCGCTTCCGGCCTGGAGACTGCGGTCCATACGCGGCAAGCGCGTCGGGGTGGTGTTTCAGGATCCGATGGGATCGCTTTCTCCGCTCAGACGGATCGCCGACCAGCTCGTGGAGACGGTGCTGCTCCACGAGGACGTTTCGCGCCGCGCGGCGCTGGACCTGGCGCTCGAATGGCTGGGCAGGGTGGGGATTCGCGATCCGGAAAGGGCGGCGAAGGCGTATCCGCACGAGCTTTCGGGCGGAATGCAGCAGCGGGTGATGATCGCGATGGGGATGATGCTCGGGCCCGATCTCGTGATCGCCGACGAGCCGACGACAGCACTCGACGTGACGGTGCAGGCGCAGATACTGCGGCTGATGAAATCTCTGCGCAGCGCAAGCTCGGGGGTTATGCTGATCTCGCACGATCTCGGCGTGATTTCGCAGATGGCGACAAAAATCGCCGTAATGAAAGAAGGGCGGCTGGTGGAGTTTTCGTCCAGCGCGGAGGGGTTTTTCGCAAATCCGCGCGATCCGTATTCGCGAAAGCTGATTGCGGAGGCGCGGAAAATGGAGATGAAGACATGAAAAGGATAGGCATAATCGGTGCCGGCAGATTCGGCATGAGTCTCGCTGAGTCGCTCGCGAACGCGGGGGCGGAGGTCCTCCTCCTGGACAGGAACCGCCCGGCGATGCAGCTGGCGAGCGAATACGCGAACGCGGTGCAGGGCGACGCGACGCAGCGCCACGTGCTGGAAGAGGCCGGGTTCGGCGAATGCGACGTGGTCGTCGTCGCGATCGGGTCGAACATCGAAGCGTCGATGATGGCGACGGCCAACTGCAAGGAGCTCGGGATACAGGACATCGTCGCCAAGGCGTCGAGCGAGCTGCACGGCAAGATACTGCGCAAGATCGGCGCCGATTCGGTCGTCTATCCCGACCGCGACAGCGCCAACCGTCTCGCCAAGGCGATCGCCAACCACGACGTGGTGGACTTCCTCGAAGTCGCCGAGGGGTATTCGATAGCCGAAATCGACGTTCCCGAATTCGCAGCCGGCAAGTCTCTCGCCGAATCGGACGTGCGCAAGAAGACCGGGCTTACGGTGCTTTGCGTGCGCCGTCTCGCAGGCGGATCGCGCACGGACCGCAAGGTGTTCGTGCCCCAGCCGTCCGACGTGCTGGCGGCGGAGGACCGGCTTGTTGTCTTCGGCGAAACCAAGAAAATCGACGATCTTTCCTGATATGTCCTGTCTGGTCGTACACGGCGGCAAGCCGATCTCGGGCAGGCATCGCGTAAGCGGCAACAAGAACGCCGCCTTGCCGATGATCGCCGCCGCACTGCTCTCTCCGGAGCCGGTCGTGCTTGAGAATCTGCCCGACATCGCCGATGTCGCCTCGATGCTGGAGGCGGCGAAAGGGTTCGGCGCCGAAGTGGAGCTCGACCGCGAGGCCGGCAAGGCGGTCATATCCGCTCCAAAGATACGCAGCGCCAGAATCGACTCCGCGCTCGCGGCGAAAATCCGCACAAGCTTTCTTTTCGCCGGCCCTCTGCTCGCGCGGGTCGGGCGCGCGTCGCTGCCGCCGCCCGGCGGCGACCAGATCGGCCATCGCCGACTCGATACGCATTTCGCCGGCTTCCGCGCCCTGGGTGCGAAGGCGGTAGCCGGCAGAAAGACGCTGCGCTTCAGCGGCGAGCTGAAAGGCGCGAAGATTCTGCTCGACGAGGCGAGCGTGACCGCCACCGAGAACATCCTCATGGCGTCGGTGGTCGCGAAGGGCAGTACGGTGATCTACAACGCCGCGTGCGAACCGCACATCCGCGATCTCGCGCGGATGCTCAATTCGATGGGCGCGAAAATCTCCGGCGCCGGCACCAACCGCATAGAGATCGAGGGCGTTGAGTCGCTGCACGGCTGCGAGACGCGGATCGGATGCGACTACATCGAAGCGGGCAGCTATATCGCGGCGGCGGCGATCACCGGCGGCGAGCTGGAGCTTTCGGGAATCGATCCGGAACCGTTCGAGATCCTCGAAAGCGCATTTTCGCGGTTCGGGGTGTCGTGGACGATTGACGCGAAAGAGGGGATATTGCGCTACGTCCCGAAGCGCCGTCTCAAGATGAAATACGATTTGGGCGATGCGATACCGTCGCTCGCGGACGGCACCTGGCCGGCGTTTCCGTCTGATCTCATGTCGATTCTGATCGTTCTGGCGACCCAGACGCGCGGGACGTGCCTCTTCTTCGAGAAGATGTTCGAGTCGCGGCTGTATTTCGTGGACAATCTGCGCCAGATGGGGGCGAAGATCGTGCAGTGCGATCCGCATCGTGTCGTCGTCACCGGCCCGAGCCAGCTGTACGGCGGCAGATTCACTTCGCCGGACATCCGCGCCGGCATCGCGATCGTGCTGGCGGCGCTGGTCGCGAAGGGCGAAACGACGATTTGCGGCGCGGAGACGATCGACCGTGGATATGTCGCGATCGAGCGCGAAATGGCCGCTCTCGGCGCCAACATACGCCGGTCGTGAAACTTCCTTGCGCGCCGCCGCCCGCCGCGCACAAGGGGAAAATATGGTATAATACGCGAAGTATGAAAATCGGATGTCATTTGAGTTCGTCTGGCGGCTATCTGGCTATGGGCCAGACGGCCGTTTCGATCGGCGCGAACGTGTTCCAGTTCTTCACCCGCAATCCGCGCGGCGGGGCGGCCAAGCCGCTCGACATGCTCGATGTCGGGGAGTTTGAATCGTATGCCGCAGAACGCGGAATCGGACCGATTCTCGCGCACGCGCCGTACACTCTTAACGCAGCTGGCGCCGAATCGCGCGTAAGGGAGTTCGCCGAAGCGACGATGTTCGACGATCTGAAGCGGCTCGAGGCGACTCCGGGCGCAATGTACAATTTCCATCCGGGCAGCCATGTCGGGCAGGGGATCGAGGCGGGGATAACGCTTATTGCGGATATGTTGAACCGCATCGCCGGCAATCTCGGGTTCGCTCCGGCGACGACGGTTCTGCTCGAGACGATGGCGGGGAAGGGCAGCGAGGTCGGCGGAAGATTCGAAGAGCTCAAGGCGATCGTCGATTGCGTCGAAATGCCGCTTGGAGTATGTCTCGACACCTGTCACGTCTGGGACGGAGGATTCGATATCGCGAACGATCTCGACGGGGTTCTGGAGGAGTTCGATTCCGTCGTTGGACTTGAGAGGCTGAAGGCGGTCCATCTCAACGACTCGCTGAACCCCCTCGGCTCGCGCAAAGACCGCCACGCCAAACTCGGCAAGGGCCGCATCGGGCTGGAGGCGCTTTCGCGCATCGTCAACCATCCGCTGCTTCGCGATCTTCCGTTCTATCTCGAGACGCCGTGCGATCTGCAGGGCTACAAGGAGGAGATCGCGCTGGTAAGATCGCTGAGGGGAGAGAATCCATGACGTCTACGGTATATATCGCCAAGAACGTGTACGGCGGCGACGGGCTCGGGCGGCTCGGCGACTGACGGGTGGTGTTCGTCGCCGGCGCGTTCGCCGGTGAAAACGTGAAGGCCGAGATTTTCGAAGAGCACAAGAATTTCGTGCGCGCCCGTCTGGTCGAGGTCGCTGACGCCAGCGAAGACAGGACAGGCGAAGGCGAGCCGCCGATTCCCGGCATGGTCTACGCCAACGTCTCGCAGACGGCGGAGACGCGAATGAAGCGTGACCAGCTGGCGGAGTTTTTCATGCGCGCGCGCATCGCCGTAACCGGCGGAATCGGAGTTTCGCCGGCCGGCGGCGAAGGCGGCTACCGCAACAAAGTCGTCTACCATTTCGCGAAACAGGGCGGCAGATGGGCGATCGGCTACCGCAGGGAGCCGGACCACGTAATCGTCGACATCGAGCACGACCCGCTCGCGACCGGAGAAATCGACGCCAAATTGCCGGAGGTCAGAAACGGCGTTTTGGCCTTGCTTACCCAAGGGCCGGCGCAGATACGCCGCGACGTCGAGCGCAAGGGCTGCGTGACGGTGCGCTGGACCGCGAAGAACGGCGTGAAATGGTGGGTCGGCGACGCGCCCGCCGGGCTGACGCTCAGGGAAACCACGCTCGGAACGCAGTTCGAGGTTCCGGCCGGCGGATTCTATCAGGTGAATCCGCAAGTCGGCGACGCGCTGGTGGCCGCCGTGCGAGACGGATACGGGAAGATTCGCGACGAAGCGCCCACCGTGATCGATCTCTACTGCGGCGTCGGAGTCTTCGGGATATGTCTGAGGCCGCGCAAGCTGATCGGTGTCGAATCGGGACGGCAGGCGGTTGAATCCGCCAAGAGGAACGCCGCCGCCGCCGGAATCGACGGATGGTTCTTCGCCGAACAGGTCGGCAGAAGTCTCCGCAAGATCCCGGTTGGCGGGAAAACCTGCGTGATTGTCGACCCTCCGCGCGGCGGACTTGAACCGAACGTGCCGAAATTTCTCGCCGGCTCCGGAGCGCCGCGGATATTCTACGCGTCCTGCGACCCGGCGACGCTGATCCGCGATCTGCGTACGATCTGCCTCGCCTACGACGTCGAGAAGGTCGAGATGTTCAATATGTTCCCGAGAACCGCCAGATTCGAGACTCTGGTTTCGCTGAAGAGACGATGAAATTCGCGATTCGGACCTATGGGTGCCAGATGAACGTGCGCGACTCCGAAGCGGTGGAGGCGCTGATGATCGCCGCCGGACACGAGAAGACCGGCGAGGATGATGCGGAACTGGTAATCGTCAACAGCTGTACCGTGCGCCAAAAGGCGGAGGAAAAGGCGCTCGGCAAAGCCGGCAACCTGATCGCCGCCGGGAAGATCGCCGGCATGATGGGATGCGCCGTCAAGCGTCTCGGGGCGGATATCTTCAAGAAGCTGCCGCATTTGAGTTTCGCGGTCGGGCCGCGCGCGTTCGGGCT
>JAGDAE010000087.1 GCA_017959645.1 Kiritimatiellia bacterium | reverse complement strand
CAACCTTGGACTTTTCCGAGTGCAACCATGGACTTTTTCGAGTGGATGGGTGCACTCGAAAACCGCCATGATAGGGTCCTTCGCCGGCCATCGTACCCACGTCGCCGAGCCGTTCTCTTTCGTATGAAAAAGAAACCTCCCCCTAATGGGCGGCGCTATTTCATGCGCAGACGGCCGGCAAGTTCTTCGAGCGCCTGCATATCGCCGGCGTGGTTTTCAAACCCGAGCCCGCCAGATCCGTTCCGCGGAACGATATGGAAATGGACATGCTTCACGGTCTGTCCGGCCGCTTCGCCGTTGTTCTGCAGAATGTTGAAGCCATCGCACGGAAGCGCGGTCTTTATGTGCGCGGCGATTTTCTTCACCCGGGACATTATAGCGGCGATGGTCTCGTCTGGAGTGTCGAGCAGACATCCGGTGTGGACTTTGGGGATGACCAGGGTGTGTCCGGTCGAGAACGGATTTATATCGAGATAGGCGAGAACTGTTTCGTCCTCGTAGATCTTGAAGCTGGGGATCTCCCCGGCGGCAATGGCGCAGAATATGCAGTCGTTTTTCATGCTTTCTCCATTTTCGGCAATGCGGCGAAGCCCTTTTCGAGATCTTCGTCGCTAGGCACGGTGTCGTCCATCGTGCCGTCGTTGTAGCTGGCGTACGCTTTGAGATCGAAATATCCGGTTCCAGTGAGCCCGAAGACGATCGTCTCTTCCTTTCCGGACTCCTTGCAGCGCAACGCCTCGTCGATCGCGGCTCTTATCGCATGGGCCGACTCCGGCGCCGGCAGCGTGCCTTCGGTCCGCGCGAAAAGCGTCGCCGCCTCGAAGACCCGCGTCTGCCCGACGCTCGTGGCCTCGATTATCTTCTGGTCGTAGAGTTCAGAGAGCACCGGACTCAGTCCGTGGTAGCGCAGACCCCCTGCATGGCTGGCGGAGGGTATGAAGCCGCTGCCGAGCGTGTACATCTTCGCGAGCGGGCACACCTTGGCGGTATCGCAGAAATCGTAGGCGTAGCGTCCGCGGGTGAGCGACGGACAGCTGGCCGGCTCGACGGCGACGATGCGGCAGTCGGATTCGCCGCGCAGTTTGCGCCCGACAAACGGGGCGATCAGCCCGGAGAGGTTCGATCCGCCGCCGGCGCAGCCGATTATGACATCCGGCTTTTCGCCGAGCTTTTCGAGCGCGGCCGCGGTCTCCAGTCCGATCACCGACTGGTGCAGACAGACCTGGTTGAGCACGCTGCCCAGAAGGTAGCGCGCATTCGGCAGTTTCAGCGCCGCTTCCACCGCCTCGGAGATCGCGCAGCCGAGCGAGCCGGTGGTTCCCGGGAATTCGGCGTTTATGCGCCGGCCGGCTTCGGTCGACATCGACGGCGACGGGGTTACCTCGGCACCGTAGGTGCGCATGACCTCGCGGCGGAAAGGCTTCTGCTCGTAGGAGCATTTGACCATGTAGACGTGGCACTTGAGGCCGAAAAACGCGCTCGCCATCGAAAGCGCGGTCCCCCACTGCCCGGCACCGGTCTCGGTAGTCACGTCGCTCAGTCCTTGCTCTTTGGCGTAGTAGGCCTGGGCGATGGCGCTGTTGAGCTTGTGCGAACCCGAAGTGTTGTTACCCTCGAACTTGTAGTAGATGCGGTCGGGGGTTCCCAGCGCATTCTCGAGAACGAGCGCGCGCACTAGCGGCGACGGGCGGTACATGCGGTAGAATTCGCGTACCGGCTCCGGTATCGGAATGTACGCGGTGTCGTTGTCCAGCTCCTGGCGTACGCATTCTTTGCAGAACACGCGCTCGAGCTCCGCCGCCGTCACCGGCTCGAGAGTCGCCGGGTTTAGCAGCGGCGCCGGTTTCTTCTTCATGTCCGCGCGCATGTTGTACCATGCCTGCGGCAGTTCGCTTTCGTCCAGATACGTCTTGTACGGTTCGTTCTTCATTTTCACGCCACCTCCAGAAGGCGCCAGTACACAATATAGCAAAAACGCTTTTGCGCTGTCAACCGGCATGTTGCCGCCGCGATCATGCGAAAAAAGTCCTCAAAACCCACACCGCCGCAGCGAGCAGCGGACGGCGCACGGAAAGCGGAAACCCCTTCAGCGCCGCGCGGACGCGTCCGTCGGCGAGCATTTCGCCGGCGATGCGCCGGCCTTCCCGGAGCGGGAGGCCGCCTTTTGCCGTGGCGAGGACCACTTCCAGCAGCGAAAACACGCAGCTGGCCGCATACACTCCGGCGAGCCCGCCGCCGGAATCGATCGCCTCGCGCCGCCTCAGAAGCGCGAGCTTGTTGCGGCAGAAGCGCAGGGGATCGCGCGGCACGGTGCGCATCGCGCCGGAATCGCGCACGGTGCAGCGGTAGAGCGCGCGGTCGACGCAGGCCATCGACTGCGCGTGCAGCAGATATTCGGCGTTGAACATGGCGTCCTCGAAAAGCTCGATGTTCTCATCGAAACGGATTCCGAAGCGCTCGATCAGCCCGCGCCTGAAGCATCCGCGGGTGACCCCGGCCAGTTCGCGCCGCGAAAAAAGGCTCTCCCCTCCGTACCAACGGCGGACGTCGTCGAACGAATAGCCGAAGATTCTCGGCAGATATTCCCGCACAATCTCTTCGTTGCTTCCGTACCGGTAGTCGCCCTTCAGCCGCGAATCGCGGAAAACGTCGCCTTCCCTGAAGCGGAAAGCGCAAAGGCAGTAGTCGGCGTTTTTCGCGGCCGCCAGCATCGCGGAGAAAAAGTCCGGCTCGACGCCGTCGTCGGGGTCCACGAAAAACAGATATTCGCCGCAGGCGGCGTCGAGCGCGAGATTTCTGGCGGCCGAGACGCCGCGGTGGGCGGACTGAACGACCCGCAATCGCGAATCGGCGGCGGCGCGACGGCGAAGAATCTGCAGAGTTGAATCGGTGGAACCGTCGTCGACCGCGATCGCTTCGCAGTCTGGCGGCAACACCGGCATAACCTCGTCGAGACAGCGTTCGAGCCACCGCTCCACGTTCCAGCACGGGATGACGACGCTCGCGAGCACCGGGCGACCTCAGTTTGCGGTCGATTTCGCTCTCCGTCGCCCAGCGCCCGGCGATCGTCCCGTCGCGGGCGGAAGAAGAAAGGTCGACGGTGAAGAATCCCTCGTACGGATTCTTGCCGTTGAGTCCGCGAAGCGAGAAAGACACGCTTTCCGTACCCTGCGGGACGCGGCCGATTATCTCGACGACATCCCCACGGTACAGGTTCTTCAGAAGCCGCGGATACGCCTCCGCCCGGGATCCGGCGGCAAATACGATTCTGAGATCGCTCATTACCGGATCCCGGAATCGTTCCGAAAGCGCCTCTATCTTCGAGCCGGCGTTCCAGCGGCTACCGTCGAAAATGAAGCTCTCGCCGCGGTTGCCGCGCGTGAGAACGTCGATGAGTTCGCGGTTGGCGCCGGCCTTGACCCCGTACATGTAGACCGAAATGAGTCCATCGTTGAGACTGGTGAACTTCGAGAGTATCTCGGCGGTACTCGTCACGCCCTCGTTGGCGTCGCCGTCGGTCACCACCAGGGCGATGAGCGGCCTTGCCGGATCGCGAGGCAGGGTAAGCACCGAACTTATCGTCTCGAACACTTCGGTGCGCCCGTGCGCGGTCAGGTTCGCAAGCCACTTGTCCGCCCGCGAAAACGACTCGGCGTCGCACTCGCGCCAGTTCTTGAAGGCGTAGCTGAAACGGTTGCGGAACGCGACCAGATTGAACCGGTCGCCGGAATTGAACGCCGTGCGCAAAATCGATTTCACCGCCTTGCGGCAGTTGGCGAGCCGGTCGGAGCCAATCGAGCCGGAAGCGTCGATCAGAACAACGACGTCTTTCGGCACGACTTCCAGCGAAAGCCGCGGACTCACCATTACGTTGAAATAGGTCCAGCCGCCCTCCTCGGCCGCAGTGGACGCCACGGAAACGAACTCGTCGAGTTCTTTCGCGTCGATACTCTCGACGAGATCGCGCACAGCCTCCTTCTCGGCCTCGACGATCTTCTCGTCCACCTCTTCATACACCTCGTCCGAAGGCGTGAATTCCTGGTTTTCCGGCGAAGAGTCGATCGGCGCGATGGTCTCCTCCGCCGCGCTGAACACCGGCGCCGGCATCGCCTGCACGGGCACGATGCCGAAACTCTCCGGCGCGACCGGCCCGAACGAATCGCCGGCCGGCGCGGCGGTCAAGACGGTGCCTTGCGGAACGTAGACGTCGAAAGCCGGCTCCGGAACGGAGGTTTCACCGCCCTGAAACTTCACAGGATCGATCTCGAAGCGCGCCGGCTCGTCGGCGAGGCGCTGCACCGATTCCGCCCCCGGCGCCTGCGGAACGGGAATGTCGCCGTCCCAATGCTTAGAGGGGTCGTCGGGCAATTCGGCGTCGGCAGGCGCCGAAAGATCGTCGGTTTCCGCCTCGGGGGCTTCCTTTGACGCCATTATGTCGCGGATCGTCTCGAAACGCTCGGGATCGAGCGGCACGTAGTCTTCGACGCGCATCGCTTCGCGGCGGCGTTTTTCTTCGCCTGCCGGAGAGACGTTGACCATTACCCTGGTGCGGGCGTAGAACATCAATCCGATATGCAGCGCAACCGAAACGACGATTGCGGCCAGGACGAGATCTTCGCGCCTTTCCTTAGTCATTTCCGGCCTCCGGATGCGCGGCGATTATCTTCGCCGCTTCTGCGGTAAGTTCGCTTTCGGGAAACAGCGAGACGACGACGGTCGCGTAGGCGACCGCGTCCTTGGCATTGCCTTTGGCCTCGCAAGTCTTCGCCAGATTCACATATGCAAGCTCTCGCGCGGCCGGCGAGGATGCGTTCAAGTCGACTGCGCGGCGCAGAGTCTTCTCGGCGGCGTCGAACTCGCCGCTCTGGTACTCGAGCACGCCGAGCGAAAGCGCCGCCCCCGGAAGATCTTCGGTAAACGCGTCTTCGGCGAGACATTTGCGGTATGCCTCGATCGCGACCGAATAGACGCCCGCCTTCTCCTCGGTGGCGCCCATCAGCGCGTATCCGGCCTGGCGCCATTCGGGCGAATCGCTCGCGGCGAGCCGGTTGGCGCATATGCGCGCCTCGTCGACATCCATCATCTTGCCGACGGCCAGTATTTTTGAGGCGTTCATCCTGTCGCACGCCCCTTCGCGGACGAGTTTCGCGTAGGTCTCCTTCGCCCGGTCGATCTTGCCGTCGCGGTAGAGCACATCCGCAATCATGAGCCACGCTTCGCGTTTCTGATCCATCGTAAGCCCGCCTTGAAGCGCTTCGGAGAGAAACGCCACACCTTCGGCCTGATGGTCGAGCTGGAACGCCGCGACTCCGCGCCAATAAAGCGACTCCGCCCTCCTGCGTCCGTTCTTGCCGGTGGCCAGCGCTTCGGCGAGCGAAAGCTCGACCGCGTCCCAGCGGCGCGCACGCGCGTCGATCATCGCCTTTCTGAACATCGCCTCGGCGGCATCGTCGCCGCCGGGGAATTTCTGGGCCACTTCGACATACTGTGCGATCGCTTCGTTCTCCATCGAGCATTTTTCGTATGCCCACGCCAGACGCAAGGCATCGCCGGAAAGATTCGAAATCGCGTATGCGCGTTTCGCGTTCTCGACGATCAGCGCCTTGTCGTCCTCCTTTTCGGCGTCGTCGAAACCCATTCTGGAAAGCGGCAGCTCGGCGTTGGCGCGGTACTTGCCGCCCGGATACTCCTCGAGGTAGCGCCCGAACAGGGTTTTGGCCAGCGCCTTGTCGCCGTTGGCGAACGCGCACGCGGCGAGCAGATAGGCGAAATCGTCGCTTGCCCCATCGCCGCAAAGCGCGGCGCAGTCGGAGTATCTGCCGGCCAGATATTCGCTCCACGCCGCCATCGTGCGCACATCCGCGGCGTGCTTGCCCTGCGGATACGTCTTCAGATAGCGCCTGAACACGCTCGCGGCCTCGCCGTAGCGCTTCTCGGCGTAGCTTTGCGCCGCCGCGAGATAGAGCGCCTCCTCGGCAAACAGCTTCTCGCCGCCGAACGCTATTGAAAGCAGTATCTCCACCGCCTTGCGGCGCTCGGCGGGATCTTCGGATTTTACCAGTATGGACGCCCGGTGGAAATTGGCGTACGAGGCATACTTGCCTTTCGGGTCGGCCTTTATGCAGCGCGCGAGAAGTTCCGGATCGTTCTCGGCCGAACCGAGATAGTAGAGCGCGGCGCTGCGCACCGAATTCTCGACGCGGTCGGAATCGAGCATTTTCAACTCGGAACGGCGCTCGTCGTCGCCGCCCGAGAGAGCTTTCATCAGCAAGGCGCGGTCGGTGTATTTCGACGCCGGGAAGCCGTCCACGAGCTTCGAATACTTCTCGCGCGCGGCGGCTTTGTCGCCAAGAGCCCGGTCGCATTCGGCCAGGCGGTAGAGAAGTTCGTCGGCGGGCACACTTCCTTCGCCTTCGAGAGCGGAGTATTCGGCGCGCGCGCTTTCGTATTCACCGCGGTTGAACTGGCGGTCGGCCATCAGCAGACGGTCGGCCGGCGCCACCGCGAGCGCCGCCAGCAGCGGATATGCCAAAAGCGTCACGGTTCGCCGTCCCCGGCGCCCTCGGTCGCCAGCGAGAAATTCCAGATGTCCGATGCGCGGCAGGTGTCGATAAGCTCTACGAGCAGCTCGTAGCGGACCTCCTTGTCTGCGCGGATTATCACCGGCTGCCCCGGATAGAATTTCGCCACTTTCGCCAGACGGACCCCGAGGTCGTTCAGCGACAGCCGGGCGCCGTTCACGGTTATCGCCCCATCGGCGGCGAGATTTATTATTATCTCGCCCGGCAGCCTCTCTGGAGTCTCGGCGGTCGACGCCGACGGCAGCTTGATCGATATTTCGCTCTCCCACTGCGAGAACACGCTGACGGTGACGAAAAAGCAGAGCAACAGGAAAATCACGTCGAGCATCGACGTGAGCGCCAACTTCGGCGCGGACTGGCGGGTTTTGCGGACGAATCTCATGCCGCCGACTCCTCGATCTCCGCTATGCGTTTCTGGGCGCGGCGGCGGAAGAACGCATAGGCCACCAGCGAGGGAATCGCCACCGCGAGACCGAAGATCGTGGTCACTATCGCCTGTGAAACGCCCTGCGCGAGCACAACCGGCTTGGCGCCGGCGGAAACGTCGCTGGCTATCCCGCCGAACGCCTGGAACATGCCTAGAACCGTTACAAGAAGACCGACCAGCGGCGCGATGGCCGCGATATCCGCAAGCCACTCGACCTGTGCCATCAGCCGGTCGGCGATACGGCCGCCCTCGGCGGCAGGATCTTTGGCCGCCTTGACCCGCGCGACCGCGTCGGGCACGCACGCTCCGCGGCGCTGCGCAAACCAGAGAAACAGGATGAGCGCGAGCGACCATACCGAGAAGAACGCCAAAACCCACATCAGAGGTCCGCCGTAAGCCCACGCCTGTTCGAAAGTAATGTAGTTCATTTTCCTGTTGCCTTTCTTATCGCCTCAATTATGGATTCCCTCTGCGTCAGACCGTCTATCGCCTGTTCAACCGGGCAGATTCCGGTTCTTTCGCGGTCGAGTATCTTCTCCACCGTCTCGTCGGCAGAAAACTCCACATCGTTCTCGCGCAGCAATTCCGCCGCGTCGGCGCTCATCACGCCGGCGTGCACTCTTCGCGCACCCCCGAACGCGAATATGGCGGCGGCCGAACGGCCGACCACGCGGCATGCGACGATCGCGCTGCGCAGTCTGCGCTCGTCGTAGAGCCTTAAAAGCGGCGCGACACCCTCGTCCTTCTCGTGCACGAGAATCTCGCCGTTTCTGGCCACGACCACGCTGTCGCCTTCGTCCAGCAGGCGTTTCATCTCGTCGACCAGATCGGCTTCGCCGATGGGGCGCACAACGCGCGGAACATCGAAGCCCTTGACGAAAATGGCCGGCTCCGGACGCGATGGGCAGACGTGTTCGCACGCGCCGCAGCCGATGCACGCCGCCTTGTCCACGACCGGGAAACCCTCGACGATGTGAATCGCCTTGACCGGACATTTCCGCACGCAAGCCGTGCACTGGACGCCGTCGGCCGTACGGATGCAAAGATCCTTCCTCCATACCGCGTGGCCGATGTGGATATCGCGCTTCTTCACCCCCTCAAAGACGGATATGGCGCCAACCGGGCAGACGCTGGCGCATTTTTGATTGCAATCAATCAGACAGTGCCCATGCTTGAAAGTCATCTCCGGCAAACCGAATCCGGAAAGCCTGACCGATGGCCGGATGCACTTCTCGGGGCAGGCGTCGACGCACACGCCGCATCCGACGCACTTCATCCTGAAACTTCTGCGGCTCGACGCGCCTGGCGGCATGATTTGCACTTCCCGGTCGGGGTCGCCGGGCAGCGAAACGTCGGCGTAGCCGCCGTCGGTCAGCTTCTCGGCGACGGCGAGCGCGGCTATCCCGTGCAAGACCTCGCGGCGCTCGACGCCCTCTGCGCCGAACTTCTTGTCCTGCGCCGCCTTCGGGAAGCACGCGCTGCAGTTATTGCAGTTCTTGACTACCTTGTCCTTCTTCCAGCTGACTCGGGAAACCAGATCGAACACCGTTCCCAGCGGACATATCCAGTTGCACCATATGCGGCCTTTGCCGAAGACCGCGAGAATCAGAATCGCGCAGAACACGACAATCCCGGGAACGAAGAACATGGCCGACAGCACCCGCCCGGCTATTCCCCACGGATGCAAAACCCCGCGCAGCGAAACGTCTGTGAACGCCGGCAGCGCGAAATACAGCAAGATGACCGCCCAGTTGACCAGCCTCTGCGCTTTGGCGCGCGGCAGACGCGTGCAGACGCGGCGCACCGGGGTTTTGGGACGCGCGACGAGGCCGACCAGACTCTGCGCAAGCCCCAAAAGACAGCAATAGCGGCAGAAGAAACGCCCGAAAAGAAGCGTCAGCGGTATCAGTATGTACCAGCTGGTGTAGAACAGAGCTATCCACTTCATCTCAAAACCTCCCCTTTGAGTCCGTCGATGACGCGGTCGATGGCCGCGATCTCCTCGGGTACGTTTATCTGCTGCGGGCAATGTGGATTGCACTTGCCGCATGCCGTGCAATGATCGGCTCTGCGGAGTTCTTCGGGAACGTATTTTGCGTAGGCCGCGAGTATCTCGCCGGGCGCGAATTTCTTGTCCTCGGTGAGAAAGTCGTTCCTGAACGTCAGAATCGCCGGTATGTCGAGTCCGTACGGGCACGGCATGCAGTAGTTGCACTTGTTGCAGGGCAGAGGATTGCAAGCGAGATACGCCGCCGCCGCGCGTTTGAGCGCCGCGAGCTCCTCCGCGCTGCACGGCTTGAGCGGCGAGAACGTCGCGACATTCTCCTCGATATGCTCCATGCGCGACATTCCCGAGAGTATGGTCATCACTTCCGGATACGTTCCGCAGAACCGGAACGCCCAGCTCGCCATCGTCGCTTCGGGATCGAGCGGCGCGAGTTCTCTCGCTATCGCCTGATTGAAATTGGCGAGACGCCCGCCGAGCAGCGGTTCCATGATGACGACCGGTATCGAGCGCTTCTCCAGTTCGCCGTAGAGATAGGAGGCGTCGAGATTGCGCGCATTTATCGCCTTGGCGTTGTTCCAGTCGATGTAGTTCATCTGGATCATCGCGAAGTCCCAGCGGTATTTGCCGTGGTTCTCCATGCACCAGTCGAACGTCGCGGGGTCTCCGTGGAAGGAGAAGCCGAGATTCTTTATCCTGCCCGCGGCCCGCTGCTCGGCGCACCAGTCGACCATCCCGTTTTCAAGGAAGCGCTTCGAGAACGTCTCGAAACCGCCGTTGCCTATCGAATGCAGAAGGTAGTTGTCGATGTAGTCGGTGCGCAAGTGCTTGAGCGAATTCTCGAAAAGTTCACGGCTCCGTTCGGCTGAAAACTGCTCGGCGGCGAAATTGGACAGTTTGGTCGCGAGGACGTAGCTGTCGCGCGGATAGCCGCTTTTTTCGAGCGCGGCCCCCAGCCGCCGCTCCGATTCGCCGCGAGAATACGCCGGCGACGTGTCGAAGTAGTTGACGCCATGGTCGAGCATGTACTTGATCTGGCGTTCGATTTCGTCCTGGTCGAATTCGTTGCTCCCCGGCCTGGTCGGAAAGCGCATCGCCCCGTACCCGAGAAGAGAGACCTTCTTCCCGTTCGACATCGCTCTGTACGTCATTGCCATGTTTCGTGCCCCCTTTCCGGACTTCACCCGAATTTGAACGGCTCGACCTTCCAGATGTTTCTGGCGTATTCGAGCACCGCGCGATCTGACGAGAAGAAGCCGGAGCGCGCGATGTTCACGAGACTCATGCGGTTCCACCTGCCGGCGTCGCGGTAGGCGGCGTCGACGCGGTCCTGCGCGTCGCTGTAGCTCCTCAGATCGGCCAGAAGCATATAGTAGTCGTTGTAGTCGATAAGGCTGCGCAGAATCGGATCGAACAGCCCAGGATCGAGCAGCGAGAACACGTTCGACTTTATCATATCCAGCGCCGCCGCGATCTCCGGATCGCCTTCGCAGTACTCCTTCGAGACGTAGGTCGGGCGCAGTCTGGCCACGTCTTCGGTCCGCAGGCCGAAGAGGAACATGTTGTCGTCGCCGACTTCGCGGTTGATCTCGACATTGGCTCCGTCGTAGGTGCCGAGCGTCAGTGCGCCGTTCATCATGAATTTCATGTTTCCGGTTCCCGACGCCTCCATCCCGGCGAGCGAAATCTGCTCGGAGACCTCGGCGGCCGGCATGATCTTCTCGGCGAGCGAGACGCGATAGTCGGGCAGAAACGCGACCGAGAGCTTGCCGCGCGTGCGCGGATTGGAGTTCACCACGCCGGCGATGCCGTGGATGAGCCGGATTATCAGCTTCGCCATGTAGTATCCCGGCGCCGCCTTCGCCGCGAAAATGAAGCTTCGCGGCACCGGATCGTACTTGGAATCGTTGAGCAGCCGGTTGTAGAACATTATGATGTAGAGCGCGAGCATCAGCTGGCGCTTGTACTCGTGGAGGCGCTTCACCTGGACGTCGAAGATGGCGTCTGGGTTCAGCTCGATGCCGAGGTTCT
>JAGDAE010000086.1 GCA_017959645.1 Kiritimatiellia bacterium | reverse complement strand
GGTCAGCTCGCCGAACGTCGTGTCGCCGCCGTTGCCGCCTATCTGGAACCAGTTGGCCATGCCCTGCACGCCCGACGGCGCTCCGCCGGCGCCGATGGTGACGGCGTATTCGACCCCGGCCTCGACTTCGTACGAAGAAATCGCCTTCATCTCTCCGGCTCCGCCGCCGGCGCCAATCATCGTACCGCCGGCTCCGCCGCCGCCGACCATCAAGAGATCGATCGTGCCGGACTGCGAGAACGTTATCGACCCTCCCGAAGTGAACACGTACGAGGTGCTCGTGGCTTTGGACACCACTTGAGGCTCGCCCGTGACCGTATCGACCACCGCATCGGCGGCGAACACCGCGCCGCACGACGCGCAAAGCGCGAAAACCATGATCTTTTTCATTGTCTTTCTGCTCCTGAAAAAATCATCCGGCCACGGCAAACATCCATCTCGCCGCTGCGGGAAGTGCGGCAAGCATGGCTTTCGGCATGGCACGAGAACGTTCCGTCATTGAATTTCAAAGGACATTATACCAAAGTGTCACCACTCGCGCAAGTGGCGCCGCTTACGGAACGGAACGGCTGGGATGACGGGCCTCAGAAGTCCCAGCCATGATTATAAACTCTCGGGCATCAGATCAACGAGACCGAAAGCATCGCCCCTTCGCGAAACCGCATCCGGCCCGTTGCCTTTCCGCCGACCGGGTTAGCCCGGAAACGCGCGGTTCAGATGTTCTCGGCCTTGAGGACGACGCGGCTCGTCGCCTTCGCGCCCGGCTTCAGCGTCGAGTACCTGAGATTGCCGTCGAGCCAGCTTGAGCACGGTTCGAGCCCGATCACGTAGTCTCCGCTCGCGCGCGATTTCCATTCCACGAACTTTCTGAAGCTCGATTTGACGGTGAAGCGTTTGCCGAGCTTGCGGTTGACGAGCGAGAGCGCGCCGTCCTTCGTCTCGAGGAAATAGCACGTCTCCTCCCAGTTGTCGGCCGGTTTCTCGACCTTGAGCATCGTCGCCTTGTGCTTTTCGGCCCACGGCGTGCGCGGCACGCTTTTCACGATCGCGCCTTCGATCTTCGCGCCCTCGTCCACGAACGGCCAGCCGAGATTGACGTGGTAGAGAAGGCAGTAGCGCTCGTCGCGGAACGCGCGGTTCTCGAGAACGTCGGTTACCGAAATCTCGCCGGATCCCGCCGCCGTCTCGAGCGTGCGCGTGAGCACGAGATTGGGTCCGAACAGTGCCGCGTCCTTGACCTCCGCCACGATGCGCACGCCCTTCTCGCCGGCTTTCAGCTCGACGATCTGCGCGGGAGTCTTGTGGAGCCGCCCGTGCGGGTAGTGTCCGTCGACCCCGCCGATGGCGTCGAGTCCGCACGTGTACATCATCCCCGCGGGAAAGTTGTGGAGAAAATCCTCCTGCGGAACGAAAAGCCCGGCCTTCGAGACGAACCCGACGTTCGTGCCCTCGTGCCAGAGCCGGAGGATGTCAAGCGCGTTCGATTCGGAGAGTATGAAGTTGAGCTTTCCGTTCGCGACGTGTATCAGTCGCGCGCCGGCGGCGCGTCCGTCGGTTATCTGCGAACGTATCGCCGAGCACGCCTGGGCGGAATTTCCTAGTTTCGGGTTCATGTCAGCGGCCTCACTGCCTTGTAGAGTTTTTCGAATCTGCGGTAGACTTTGTCGTATTCGGCGTGCCTGGCCATGTCCGGCGCGTACGAGCCGGTCACACGCACGAACGCGCTTTTCGCCTCTTCAAGGCCGCCGTATGCGCCGATCGCGACCGAGCAGAGCATCGCGCTGCCGACCGTGCCCGCGTCTTCGGTCTCGAGCGTGTCGATCGGCACCGCGAGAACGTCGGCCTTGATCTGCATCCAGAGCGGAGATTTCGCGCCGCCGCCGGTCGCGACCAGCCGGCCGAAGCGGACCCCCGACGCGGCGAGATACTCCATGTTGACCCTCATCTCGTAGGCGACGCCCTCCATGCACGCGACGTAGACGTCTTCCGGGCCCGTCGCGAGCGTCAGCCCGACGATCGCGCCTTTCGAGCCGGTGTCCATGTACGGCGTCGCCGCCCCGGCGAAATGCGGCAGCACGAGAATTCCGGTAGGCCCCTTCCTCTCGCCGGATTGCAGGTCTTTGTGGTCCCTGCCGAGCAGTTTCCCGGCGCACCACTGCAGCAGCGCGCCGCCGGTGTATGAATATGCGTAGGCGACGTAGTTGCCGAAATACGGCACGACGCAGTAGTTGTTCTCCTGAAAGAGCGTTCCCGACGGCACCTCGGCGTAGACTGGCGTTATGCACTCGACCGTTCCGGCCCCGTCGACCGCGGTTCCCGGCTCGAACGCGCCCGCGCCGATGGCGGCCGCCACCTGGTCGTGGCCGGCGGCGACGATCTTTATGCCGTCCGCCGTCTCCCCCGCGACCGTGCCCACCGGCACCGGCCGCGAAAACATCGCGCTGTCGACGCCCGCCGCCGAGAATATCTCTTCGCTCCACGCGAGCGAGCGTATGTCGAACGCCATCGTGCGGGTCGCGAGCGAATAGTCGATCACCCGCTCGCCCGTCAGGAGCCAGATCACGTAGTCTTCGACCAGCATCGCGTACTTCGCCTTCGCGAACGTCTCCGGCTCGTGCGCCTTTATCCAGAGCAGCTTCGGCAGCGAATACATCGAATGCGGCTTCACCCCGGAGGCGGCGGCGATCTTTTCCGCCCCGAGTCTGGACGAAAGTTCCGCGCATTCCCGCGCCCCGCGCGGATCGGTGCACAGTATGATCGGGCGCAGGGGCTTGCCGGCGGCGTCGACGAGCACGAACGCCTCGCCGAAGCTCGCGACCCCCATCGCCTCGATCTTGCCGAACCTCGCGGCCGCCGACTTCACGCAGTCGAGGACCGATTCGGCCAGCGCCGAAGCGTCGACCTCCTGCGAATCGGCCGCGCGCTTCACCGGATAGTCGCGGTATTCGCGGCCGAGACGCTCGCCCGCGGTCGTGAACACCGTGACCTTGCACCCCGTCGTGCCGACGTCGAGCCCGGCTACGAGGCGCATCAGCCTATCTCCACGACTTCGTAGCCGAGATAGGTCTTGAACGCCTCTTCGAGAACCGCCTTCATGTGGCCGGGCGCGATCGAGGTATGGTGCTTGAAGCCGCCGCGCGCGAGCTTGATCAGCTTGTTCTGCAGATCGCCGATCTTCGCGACGCCGGCGCATCCGAAATAGCCGTTCTCGATCTTGTCCTTCGTGATCTCGCCCTCGTCGACGTAGACGACAAGCTTGCCGTCCTTGGTCTGGCAGTTCGAATACGTCATCTTGAACGGACGTATCCTGCCCTCGTTCGAGCCCCAGCCCGAGCCGGGGTCGCCCTTCGCGAACATCTTGTGCTCGGTCACGTGCCCCTTGCCGGCCATCAGCGACTGCGCGACCGGGCCGCAATGGAATAGCACGACCTTGTTCTCGTCGTCGCCGTAGTTGTTGTTCCAGTCAAGCACGCACGCCGCCTGCCCGGAGGCGAGCATCATCGCCCTCATCGTGATCGCGCTGCAAAGGTCGATCTCGCACGACGCGGCGATTCCGCGGTTGTTGAGCTCCGAGAGTAGCACGCAGGGGCATACGCGCAGTATCGTCTCCATCTCGTTCCAGCAGCGCAGCGAGATCGCGTCGAGATGGTATTCGGCGATGTAGTCGTCGATGACGCACGAGATCTTCGCGAGAGTCTCCATGCGGTCGGCCGGCACCTTCGAACAGTTGGTGTAGCCCTTGAGAAAGGCGATCTTGTCCTTCACCGCCTTGTCGAGCTTGCGGTTCTGGACCTTCCAGACCAGCTCGGAAAGGTCGAAGCTCTCGACGGTTATGTCATACTTCTGCAGCGCGATTTCGTCGAAGCGCGTCGTCTTGAACGCGGTCGTGCGCGCGCCGATGCAGCCGATCGTGAAGCGCTTCATTCCCCCGACCACGCGGCAGACCGCCGCGAAATCGTCGAGATTCTCCCTGAACTTCTTCGAGAGCGGGTCGACGACGTGGGGCTTGAGCACCGTGAACGGCAGCTTGCACTGGGTGAACACGTCGGTCACCGAGAACTTTCCGCAGTACGCGTCGCGGCGGGTGGCGAAGCCCATCTTGCCGATCTTGTCGGGATAGGCCTGCAGGAGAATCGGCGTTCCGCAGTCGCGCAGCGCCTCGAACGCGCCGTTCTCGTCCGCGAAGATCGGCATCGAGAAAATCACGCCGTCGTATTCGCCCTTGTGCTCGGCGAGCCACTTCGCGTAGAGCCGCCCCTCGTCGCGGGTCTCGACGCCGCCGAAGCGCGTCGCCTTCTCGTCCATCATTATGTAGTCGTAGCCCGCCGCCTTCACGGCCTTGGCCATGTCTTTGCGCGCGCCGATGATCAGCTCGCCCGGCATGAAGCCGCGATTGCAGAAGCAAAGTGCGAATGTCGTCTTTTTCATGTTTTCCTTTCCTCGGCGATGCACGCCTTGTTCGATTGACAGTATTGTATCAAATCTACCGCCCGGCCGTCAACCGCCGCCCGCACTGGAATATCCCCACCTTTACAAAACGCTACCGAGCCCTCGGAGAGCCTTGCGCGTTCTGAGACCGTCAGCTATTGCATAATAGAAAAACTCGGGCACTTCAAACATCTTGCGCGAGACCTTGGCTACATGTTTGGCGAGCGCATCCAGCTTCACCTTTTTCCCGAGCCACGCCGCAGCGAAGTAGGCGACCGCAACAACAAGCGAGGCCATGTTCTTCAGCCGCTGGTAGTCGAGAAGCCGCATATGCTCGAGCCTGTATGCCTGCTTTATGAACCGTATCGTGTCCTCGACGCACCATCTCGTGATGTAGCCCTGCACGACTTCCCACAGCACCTTTCTCGTGCGCACGGCGTTCAGAGTCGTCAGCAGCATCATCGGCTTTTCAGCTACGTGGTATTATACCACACCCAACAAGAGGAACCGGCATTTCACTTATTTCACTTCCAAAAACGCACCCCACCCAACAGAATCAAGGGTGATGCCAGTTTTAGGGGTCAAAAACTGGGGATATTCCAGGAATTTACGGAAGTGACACTCGCCCCTGCTGCCCGGCGACAAATGGAAAACCGCGCATCATAGTAGAAACGCAACCGGATATCCGCTTAATCGTCAATTGTGTGGGCGCCTTTTGTCGTAATGCACAAAAACTGATTCCACCCATCCGGATAGCCTATTGGGTCTGCGGTTTGCCATTTGGCTAGACTGGCGCGGTAGTTGCGCATGAGGAAGGCATATCCAAGCCCTTCTACATAGGGCTTGCCTGTGAAGAATGAGTTGGAATTATCACCTTCTCCAAAGGCAGTCAGGGCTGCGGCTGAGTACTTCTTGCCGGTCTTCGCTCCGACCGCCGTACCGAGAATGTCGTTGAAGTACGATGTGCCGGTCGACGAAACGACCGGGTTGCCGCGCGGCCCCTTGCGGGCCCTTCGGGCGCGTCGCTCCGCTCGCGGCTCCCCTCCGAAACAAAGTTTCTGCGGCGCATTTCCGATGTGCGGTTCGTTTATGAACGACGATTCGCCGCGCTTGACGAGCGCGAACAGATCGTCGATATCCGCATCGGTTATTTGGAAATCTATCATTTCCATTTTCACGTCTGGTATTTTATCATATTTTCAACGGCTCGTGTCCATCGTTTCTCCGATTTCCCGAAAAAGCGGGCCGAAAGCAAGGCTTCAGAACGGGAGCAGCGCGCAGATCGCG
>JAGDAE010000085.1 GCA_017959645.1 Kiritimatiellia bacterium | reverse complement strand
GTTCAACCGCTGAATGCTGTTCGAATATGCCGGCAGAAACCGAGCCAGCTCCTCATCCTGCCACACAATGCTTCCAATTGAATGGCAGATGGAATAATACATGAAATTCGCCACCCGATTCGTCGCCGCCGGTTTCATCTCATCGGGCATCGTACGTAGCGTTTCGTACATATGGTAAGCAACATCGAAACTCACTTCCTTGTATATGTTTGTCTTCACACACAGCGATTTCATATAATCCAATACCTCCGGCTCGAGATTCGTGTACTGGAACATCGGGATGATCATCGACCTCTGCAGTCCACGCATGTCGTCGCGATCCATCACCGATCTGAAATAGTTCGTGACCGCCGGATCGGGAATATTTCGAAGCACCAAAACAGCACCCTTGGCAACTTTTCTGCATTGTTCATCCGCCCATGCTGCATCAGACACATTGTTCGTTAGCAGTTGAACAAGTTCATTGATAAATTCATTGGTGGTCCAACCATGGCTATCGACAAAATACTTGAACCTATCATACGAGTTTCTGTTCCTCAAAGGGATGTACGGGGGTTCCGGGTAATGCACAAAGTCATCCGGTTTCTCCAACCCATAAGTGACAATCCATTCGAGATCCACCGGCATAAGCTCGCCGATGTCATCACCTAATACCGATAACGACAACAAGAGCAACATCATACCAATCAATATTTTTTTCATTTTACTTCCTTTCACTTTAATGCGTTCTCGGTTCGGCGACTAGCCCGCCGGTGTAAATATACTGTAAGTTTGTTTGAGACGAAAGTCCATAGACATTTCCACCGGAAATATCGCCGCGAGCAGAAGCCGAATAACCACACATGATTAAGCGTTCAATGGCCCGCCGCTGAGTTACCGCGCCATCATAAAACATATGCCCGGTGCCATTATTCCAATCAGACGGCAACCAGCCAGCATTCACGCAATTATCCAGCACAACAGGTTTCACCCTCCCAATAGAAGCATAAATATCATGCCAACCACACACATGTCCGATTTCATGCGCAAGGGTTTGGGCAGAACTACCATACTTGACAATTATCCCCTGTCGGTTTGCCGATCCGTTAATTTCATCATCTCCATCACCGCCTTTTATAAAATACACTTCTATTCCATCTACATCCTCCAATATCCTTCGAACCTCGCTGCCAATGTTAACATCACCCAAACCACTTGTGGCCATTACGCTATTATTAACATAACTCACATCGACACCACATGAAAAACACAATCCCACCTGTCTGTAAATTGCGTTTACCTCAATCAACATATTACTAATTGATCCACTGGTTATATCAGGACGCCCATATTCGTCGTCATACACTACGCATGGATATATCTTAACCTCCCGCATTTCGCAGACCTTCAATCCAAACTGCGGCTTTCTGCCCGGACAATCACCGCATGAAACCTCCAGCATTATGTCATCACCAATTTCGCCGCCTGCTGTGAACACAATGTCGCGTCCCGTGTTGCCGCCTGTGAAATTCACGCTGCCGGAGATGGCGCGCCACTCTATCAACGAATCCGGGAAAGACGCAGGCAGTACCTCGATCCTCGTATGCGTATCGTCTCCGGCGATGGCGCCGCACGGATTGACTATATGCCCACTTGCGCGACCGGTCGTAATCGGCTCGGCTATTCTTTCTATGACCGTGAAATTATGCCTGGCAGTCGGCATCGCGCCATCGCAAAGCACATCGACAGTTATATGTTCACCGTTGTAAGCGGAGGAATGCACTCCACCCTCAAGATAGAATACCATCGAAAACATCCCGTTCCCAGGCAACGGAAAATGCTCACCGATGGAAACCCTCTGCGTGCGCGCCCTGTCTTTCCAGAGGACGATTCCGGGATCACTCACTATTGGCCGAATCCTCACATTGCCATCCAGCCCAGGCGGCTCACAGGCTGTCACCCATACTTCGCACAGGTCGTCATCATCCAAAATCTCCCCCGTATCTTCGGAATCCATCCGACCATTGTCATTGTCGTCATCTGAATTCACTCCGATAACAGAGGGGGCAACGATTTCCGGATCGGCCAGTACATACAGATACGCCACCACCCCTTGCGCGGTAAAGCTCTCGCCGCCACGATCACCTCCTTCCTGGAAAAGATGTTCGGGATCCTCTTTTACAACCGGTGAACCGTGCGAAAACATCGACAAGGTGTAATCGTAATCCGGCAACGGATCGTCCGAGTATTCGGGATCGGTCCCCGCATGCTCCAGACTGACAGCATATTTCCATCCTCGCTTGAGAAAACAATGTTTGGTCTCGCACACGCCGAAATTCTCGTTCAGCCATTCCGACGATACCGGTTGACCTCCGTTCCCTTCAACCGGCTCCACAAACAACCGGTATTTTTCCGAATGACTCGTGCTCGGATCGCCAAACACGAATTCGACCGGAACCCTGCTAAAGGGCGTTCCGCCATCTTCGGGATCATTCGGATTGCTGCTTTGGGCGGTCTCCACGCCATCGATGACGCCATCTCCGTCGGAGTCTGCGTCAAACGGATCGGTTTCGTATTCACATTCTTCGCGGTTGTCGATGCCGTCCTCGTCGGGGTCGGAACCGGCGTCATTGCCGGGGTTGCCGTCGAATGCGTTGTTTACACGCGGATCGAATCCCGGATGCAGAAATTCCCATCCGTCGTTCATTCCGTCTCCATCGGTGTCCGGTTGGGTCGGATTTGTGCCGATCGCGATTTCCACACCATCGTCAATCCCGTCTAAATCGCTGTCTTCCCTGTCCGGCCGCGTTCCCGCCCCGACATCGATAGACAGCGCCAGTCCATCGAAAACCATTCCCGGCTGGTTGTCGCAGAAAGAATAAGACCTGGTTCCGCCGAACGCCTGATATCCTGCCAGCGCATCCTTCCCGGTCATGTTGCCGCAGACATTTCTGTACACAATATCCAGCCGTTCGACTTTTCCCGTCGGAAATATCAATTGCCACGAGACGGAATTTGTCGCTCCGTTTCTGTTCCGGTTGGCATACGGACACGCTTCTTCGTACTGGATCACGTAATTGGTGTTGGTTCCGTCGTTCGCCATGCCGACGGCAATCGACGATGCGGGTTCGATTTGCGTCAAATACAGATTCGCATTATAGGGCGCGACTGTAAAAGCGGCCGGACAGACGATATGATCATCGGTGAATTGTTGTTTCCCGGTCGTCGTGCGCGAGCGCGAGGTTCCGGCGCCGTTGAAAAAGACCAGTCCATTGACGTCTATGGTTATGTTCGTCACGCATCTTTCCTGGATTGCTATCGATTCCGGAAGTTGCCACGAAACCATCGATGTGTTGGCATCTTGGAAAAGTGGTGTCAGATCGGTCGGAGCAATAAGCGTCGCCCAAGAGACGGAAGACCGGTGCATGCCGCCGACCTCTTCGTAATCGGACAAACCGTCGCAGTCCGTATCGCAGGCGACGGGGATGCATCCATACCGTAATTCTTCGATATTCACAAGACCATCGCAATCGACATCTCCGTTCGCGCCATTGTCGCCTTCATCCGATGCCGCATCCAACCGGTATTCTACTTCCCATGCATCGGGAAGGCCGTCATAGTCGGAGTCGGACAACGACGGATTTGTCCCGGCGTTCTTTTCTTCGGAATCGGTCGATCCATCGCCGTCCGTATCAGGGTCTAGAGGATCGCTCCCGCATCCATAATGATAGCATATCGTCTTTCCGCTGACGATGCCCAAGGGCGGCTTTTGATAGGCGTAGACCAGCCTCGGCAAATTATGTCCGGCATCGGTGCGTCCGCCCTGGGCTCCGGCAGAGACGCTGCCTCCGGTCTTCCGGTCGTCGATAATGCTGCCGTATTTTACATACACGACATCCGGAACCGATTCCGCAACGGAAATCTGAAACGAAACCTCATTGCCCGAACCGGATGAAAATCCCATGCGGCTGTATTCGACGACAAAGAAAGTCTTGCCGTCATGCAGAGCCGTCCCCGCTCGCATCTGCGAAGATAGCATATTACGCATCTTCAGGTCGCACCAATATCCTGCAATCAAAGGACAGCGGCTGTTGGTGTCGTATTCCAGATTCTTGCCTATGTCGGTCGAAGTGGAGATTCCGTTTGTCGTGTATGAACATGCCAAATATGCGACACCATTGATGTCGGCGATGATTCGATCGGTTTTGCATCCGGCAATCTGGTTTGTAAACGGCAATTCGCAAACGAAATGCCCCCTGGACGGCTGGCCAGAAATCTGAAAGACCGTTTCGGATTGCAGATTTGTAAACCAGGGAATGTCGACCAGATCGTCAATCCACGCGGCTTCTTGCGAATCGAGCAACCCATCGCCATCCGAGTCTTGGCAGAACGCATCGGTGGTTGCCATGTATTCTTGCAGATTGCCCAATCCATCACCGTCGAAATCCAGTCCAGAATCATTCGACAAAGCATCAAACCCGTTCGTCGCTTCCCAGCCGTCCGGCATCCCGTCGCCGTCCGTGTCCGATTGGGCTGGATCGGTTCCGTAGGTCCAGCGTTCTTCGGCGTCGGTGAGGCCGTCGCCGTCCGTGTCGTCCTGCGAAGACGCGCGGAAGAACGCCGCGTCGTCCATCAGATTCGTCGGAAACAAGGAATCGCCGATCTCCACCACCGCATTGGAGTTGACATGGGCGACATCAACCTGCGCAAGACGGCTCCATCCGTTCGACGAAAGCCGCCAATTGCCGAAGATGTCGATCGCGCGGTTGGTAAACGACATTTCTTCCGGCCATGCCAGAGCGATGGCGATGGAACCGGAATACCGTTCGATCCCCCAGAAGCACAGGTTCGTGACCGGCGCGAAATCTTCGGGAAGCGCGAAACCATCGCAATCGGTCGCGGTCGGATATATCCTCGGCGGCACCGCCATCGTTTGCGGCGGAACCGGCATCTGGACTCCGTTGATGCCGTTCGTCCCCTTGGTGGCCCCGTACTGGACGAGTCCGCCGACGAAGAACGCGAACAAGACAAGTTCGAGCGCCGGACGCCTCGCGAACCGCGAAAGTTTTTCGAGCGGCCGTATCAGGAACTTGCGGAATTCAAGCAGAAAATGGACAGCGGCCAACATGGCCGCCGAATCAATCAGCAACCACTGCCACCAGGAGATGTCGATACCGTGCGCCATGCGATGTTCCCGCGCGGCAAGCATTATATCATATCCCGATCTTCCTGCGCAACAGCAAGACCTTGGAATCCTTGGCATGAAAGGCCGGGCATTGCCAAGGCACGCGGGTTTTTGATATAATCGCGCCATGAACACGATACTGATTTTCGCCTCGGCGCTCGGGGCGCTTTCGCCATTCAAGCCGGGAGAAACGATACTGCTCGACGGGATCGTACGCGAGCGGATCGAAACCTGCGCGTCGAACATTCTGCACCACCTCAAGGTCGAGGAAAGCCTCGTGAAGCCGTTCCTCGACATGGACGAAGTCCAAGACACGGGCAGATTCATCGGCTGCGGGATGCTTCTCGACGCCATCGTCAAGGCGGCGGCGCACGGCGCGGGCGGGGAAGAGATGGTCCGGTTCAAAGACCACGTCCTCGGCGAGATCTATTCCGCCCAGGCCGAGAACGGCAGGATATCGATCTTCAAGAACGAGGACGGGCTGGGCTGGTGGGACAACCACGACCAGGCCTATTTTCTGCAGGCGTTTTGCAGGGAATGGGAATACACGGGCAGCGAACGGGCGCTCGAGGCGGCGAAGAAGCTCGGCGACTATCTCGTCTCGCCCGGGCGCCAGACCAAGGTGAATCTGGGCATCGAGACCGCGTTCACGCTTCTCTACCGCGCCACGAAAGACGAACGCTACCGCGAATACATGGACGAACGCTTCGGCATGCATCTGGGCATGGAGAACTACGCGAGGCTTCTGATCGACGCGCGCATACCCCACGGCGTGCCGCTTCTGCACGTCTATTCGTGGCAGGCGCGCGCGCTCGCCGAATCGCAGTTCGCCGACGCGACCGGCGACGAGGCGCCGGTTCTGCGCGAATCGATGGAGGAACTGTGGCTGCGCGCATTCTCGCCGGCCAGCTCGATCTCGGGCACGATGTCCGGGCCCACCTACGAGCACGACCGCAACTGGGGCGAAAAGTGGAACGAGAGCAACCTCGGCCTCGGCGCCTGGGGAGAGACCTGCGTAAGCGCCTACGCCATGAGAACGCTGCAGTACATGTTCACGAAGCGCGCCGAACCGCGCTTCGGCGACCTCTACGAGCGCATCATGTACAATGCGTTCTTCGCGGCCATGTCGAAAGACGGCACCAACTACCGCTACTTCACCCCGTTCGAAGAAAAAGGCGAATGGTACGGCCGCGAGACTTTCTGCTGCCCGAACAATTTCAGGCGCGAGATATTCGAGATTCCGGACTCGATATTCTTCACGACCGCCGACGGCTCGCTCGCGATCAACATGTACATACCCGCGAAACTGCGCACCGGCGCTCTGGACGTAAACCTCAAGACCGTCTACCCGGCGCCGGGGCCGGGGGAGATCTCGATCGTCAAAGGCGCGCCGAAGCGCGTGTATCTGCGCATACCCGGATGGTGCGAAAACGCGAAGGTCGAATGCGGGACGAAACAATATTCGCCGAAAGCCGGAACGTGGCTCGAAGTCGAACCGGGCGCAAACACCGACATAACCTTCGACTTCCCGGCGAAGGAGCGCTTCGTCAAGGGCCAGCGCGTCCAGTCGGGCAAGGTGGCGCGGATGCGCGGCCCCGTCGTCTACGGCTTCGACGCCGAAGGCAGGACGGTTCCTTTCGCGGACGAAACGAGGGTGTCGACCTACTTCACGCCCGGCGAAGGGACGATCGCCGTCGACGACGAGCTTTTCTCGGTGCCGCGCTGGCGCGGAGCCGAAACCGGCGCGGACGCCGAAACCGTCGACACCGGCAACGGCATCTTGTGGCGCACGAGCCAGGTCGAGGATTTCTCCGTCCTGGGCAACTCCACCGACGGCGGCAAGACCTGGAAGACGGTTCTCGTCGCCGACCCCGACTACGAAGGACCGCTCGCGGCCGAAAACCCGTCGCTCAAAGCGGATGAAAACAGAATCCTTCTGTGGTTCTGGACGCAAAACGGCAGACGGATGCAACTCCGGCTTTCGTACGACGAGGAATATCCGTCCGTGATGCGCGACCAGGCGCGGGCAGTGGAATAGGCTGCGCAATGTAACCTTTTGCGCGGACGCGTGTAGACAAAACGACAACGAAAGGAAAAAACCGCAATGATCGACTACGACAAACTCATCGAAAGTCTGGGCGCCGAGCTTGGCATAGAGGCCAGGTTCAACGACGAAGATCTGTGCGAGCTGGCGATCGGCGAGTCGACGGTGCTTTCGATAGAGCGCAGGGCCGGGGACGGCACGCTGCTGCTGACGAGCGCCGTCGCCGACGACGTGCCGGATCCGGTGGATTACGCGCTCGTCCTGGACCTTCTCGAGTTCGGCCTGGGCTCGGCGATCAACGGCACGCCCGCGATCGGGCGCGACACGGAATCGGGCATTGTCGTGGCGTACCAGACGATCGGCGCGACGGCGCTGCAGAAGGCGTCGATAGGGGAGATCGTCGTCGGGTTTCTGCGCTTCCGCGACGCGATGGCGCGCAAACTCGGCGCGGCGGACAAACCGGCCTGAAAAAGGCGTCCGGGAAAAAACGCAAAGGAGGCGCAACATGGCTCTGGACATATCTATGAGGCTCGCCCACGTAAACGACGTCAGCATCGCAAGAGTCGTCACCGGCTTCGGAACCGAAAGCGGCGCGATGAAAGACGGGCGCATCAAAGTGGACGGGAAGATCTACGAGGTCAAGTTCCTCGAAGGCGGAACGACCGAGGTGCGCCGCAACTACCAGGGCATATTCGCGTGGTTCCGCAACAAGTACTGCCACAAGAACACGGCCACCGCCCTCGCGCTGCAGTCGAAAATCGACAACGTGCTTTCGCAGGCGGACACCAAGGAATACAAGATCATTTCGGGCACCCACCGGAAACTGCTCGGGCTGCTCGAGAAAAGCACGGCCCGGAACATCGAGGTCGGCAACTACGGCTTCGCCCCGAACCGCGACATAATCACCGACAGCAATCTCGTCGTGCTGATGAACGAAAAGCTCAGGTCGCAGGGTCGCTCGATAAAGTTCAACAAAATCGACTCCTACAACGCCCTTATCGGCATAAGCGCCGCAACGATCGATCCGCGCGAGTTCCCCGAAATGATGGCGAAAATCGCGAACAACAAGCTCAAGACGCGGATACCCGAGTATTTCGAGGACAACTTCGAAAAGCAGGATCTCGCGGAGTGGAAGGCGTTTCTCGCCAAGCCGCAGAACGCCGCGAAGATCGACATAGTCTCAAAGCTCAACCGCTACATGAATCTGCCGGAGGGGTTCAAGCCGTCCAAAGAGACCGGCTGGGAGGCCGCGTTCGCGCGCGACAAAAACGCCGCGCTGCGTTCGTTCGTGCTGAAAAACCTCTCGTACGGCGCGAGGGATCTGCCGTCGGACGCGATCGACCTTCTCGCCGAAAGGCTGAAGCGCTACGTCGAAATATGCTCGCTTGGCGACGCGAAGGAGCGCGACGCGAAACTTGGGGAGTTCTTCGCGAAGACCAACTGGCTCACGCCGAAAGAGCAGAAGCAGTACGAGGAGTTCGCCGCCAAGAACGGCGAAAAGATGGCCAAGTCGGTCATCGAAAAGAAGACGCTCGACGAAAGGACGCTGTTCAACACTTTCCGCAACATCTTGAGCGTGGCGTTCTTCCGCCAGACCAGCAAGCTCGGGCTGGACTTCTTCCGCGACAAGGGAACGCCCGTCATGTTCCAGTTCTCGGACTATTCGGGCAAGAGCTACATCGGGCGCGAGAAACAGCTTTTCGAGCCCGAGGCCTGGCGCCAGGGCGAGAACTCGCCGGAATTCCGCGAAAACGGCGGCGCGGCGATAACGAATTCGGAAATGCGCCACGCCGTCAGGATGGGCGAGAACACGAGCGCCCTTTTCGTCGGCGGCATCGTGCCGTAGGCCTTCAAGGCGCGGAGAAATCCGCCAAAGACAATTTTCAGACGAAAAGCGAATTTCCGCGCGTATCCATGGCTACGACGCCGGTGAAGCCCTCGACGTCGAAGTGCCACACCGCTTCGGCCGCGCCGAATTCCCTGAGCAGACTCGCGCCGGCGACCTTGCGGACCGCGTGCGCGTAGATCGCAGCCGCCCCGCCGACCGCCTGCACGTAGACGCAGCCGTATTTCGCCATCGCCTCGTGCGTTTTGGCGTCCATGCCGCCTTTGCCGATTATCACCCTCACGCCGCTTTTCGCGATGAAGTCCGGCTCGTAGGGGTTTTCGCGCACGCTGGTCGTCGGGCCGGCCGCGACGACGCGATCGCCGACGACGACGGGCCCGCAGTGGTAGAGGCAGCCGTCGCGGAAATCGACCGGCAGCGCCCCGCCGTCGGCGAAGTATTTGTGGAAGCGGTCGCGTCCGGTGTAGATGCGCCCGGATATCTCGACCGTGTCGCCCGCCTTCAGCGCACGGACTTTTTCTTCGGTGAACGGATATTCGAGCCTCGCCGCCATCGCGTCATTCCCCGAATGTGTCGCGCAGCGCCTCGAGATATTGCATTCCGTAGACGGTGTCGGGCTCGAGGTAGCTGCCCTCGGTCCATTCGTTCCAGCTGTTGATTGTCACGATTCTCGGCAGCGTCGCATCGGCGTCGAGCCGCTCCTTGATCTTGGCGAGCGCCTCTTTGAACCTGTCCGGTCCGTTGCCGGAGATGATGTTGGTGTAGGGATACCCCCATCCGCCCCACTCGCCCGACTGGTCGGTTCGCGGGGAAGAATCCCAGCCGACCGAAGCGTTGGGGTAGTAGGGGATCGAGAAGCTTTTCTTCGCGCCGTCCCAG
>JAGDAE010000084.1 GCA_017959645.1 Kiritimatiellia bacterium | reverse complement strand
TGCCGCTGGCTCGATGTCTGCGGCGGCAATCTCAGGGTGCGGGCGGAAGCGGCGACCGGCGACATGTGGGAGAGCGACCCTGCGTGCTATCTGACCGACGGGGAGATCTCGTGAGCGTTTCGGTTCCGCGTCTCGTTGCGTGGGAGACGACCCGCCGATGCAACCTCAGGTGCGGGCATTGCCGTGCAAATGCAGGAAATTGCGGGTGCGATGGAGAACTTTCGTTCGCCGAAGCCAAGGCGCTGGTCGACGGCATCGCTTCGTTTGCAAAGCCGATTTTGATACTGACCGGCGGCGAACCGCTGCTTTGCGAATGGATATTCGATATCGCCGGCTATGCGAAAGCGAAGGGGCTCAGACCGGTTCTCGGAACGAATGCCACGTTGATCGATGCGGCGACGGCGAAGAAGATCGCGGAGGCCGGAATCGGCAGGATTTCGGTGTCGCTTGATTTCCCCGACGCGAAACGCCACGACGCTTTTCGTGGAGTCGACGGTGCTTTCGAGGCGGCGAAAAGAGGAATCGCCAACGCGACAGAAGCAGGAATAGAAGTCCAGATAAACACGACGGTAACGAAGAAAAACCGCGATCTCGTCGGCGAAATGCACGATCTGGCCGCCAGGCTCGGCGCGAAGGCGTTCCATCCTTTTCTGCTGGTTCCGGCCGGAAGAGGCAAGAGTTTGGAGGATGCCGGGCTCTCGGCGCAGGAATACGAAAATACGCTTGGTTTCATCTGCCGTCTCGCTTCGGAATCCAAACTCGAGATAAAGCCGACCGACGCTCCGCAATACCAGAGAATAATCCGGCAACAGTGTGGGGATGCCGTCTGCACGGGGAAAGGGTGTCTGGCCGGAACCGGCTTCGCGTTTGTCGGCCATACCGGCGACGTGCAACCTTGCGGATATTTCGAGTTCAGGGCCGGCAACATAAGGGAGAAGCCGTTCCCGGAAATCTGGAGAGACGCGAAAGTGTTCGCCGATCTCCGCAATCCAGACCTGCTCAAAGGAAAGTGCGGGCTGTGCGAATACCGGAGCGTCTGCGGCGGCTGCCGGGCGCGCGCTTTGGCGGCAAGCGGCGACTATCTCGCGGAAGAACCGTTCTGCGCGCATGTTCCGGACAGGGTCTTGCTGAAGGAACTGCAGGAAAATTTCCCCGTCGTGGATCGGCCGTACGCGGAAATCGGCAAGCGGCTGGGAATCGACGAACGGCAGTGCCACGAACGGACGATGTCGCTCACGCGGCGCGGAATGATCAGGCGCATCGGAGCGTCGCTGAATCCCGGAAAGATCGGATATTCCTCGACGCTGGTCGCGTTCAAAGTGCCGCCGGAGCGTCTCGACGAAGTGGCGCAGAAAGTCTCCGCCTACGAAGAGGTGACCCACAACTATTCGCGCGACAACGAATGGAACCTCTGGTTCACCATCGTCGCCGAAAACCGCGGAGCGGTCAAACGCGTCGTGGAGACGCTCAAGCGGGAATGCGGAGTTTCCGACGCGCTCGAGCTACCGGCGGAAAAGACCTACAAGCTCAAGGCGGTGTTTTCGTGAAGCCGTTCGACATATCCGGTCTTGGACTCGAGCCGTTTTCATCCGCCGACATCGCCGAAATCAAGGCGAACCTCGAAAGCGGCGTTTACCGGAGATTCGGCGCATTAGTGAACCACCGGCTTGCCGGATTCACCGCCAACGCGTTGGTCGTGTGGAAGACGGACGATGCCGACGCGCTTGGGGAACGATTCGCCGCTTTCCCGTTCGTTAGCCACTGCTACCGGCGCAAGACGGCCGAAAACTGGCCTTATTCACTGTATGCAATGGTGCACGCACGGAGCGAGGCGGAACTCGAAGCGAACATCCGCACTCTCCGCGACACGGCCGCCGGCGCCGAATGCCTGACGCTGAAAACGGTGCGCGAATACAAAAAGACGAGCGTCACGGTCTGATTGGCGAGTGCGGGAAAATAAACCGCAATCCGTCGCCCGCAAGGGCGGCGGATTATGGTATAATATCCGACTTCAAGAGGTAAGAAGAAGATGGAAAAGGCGAAAAGAACAGTGACATGCGTTTTCGCGCTCGCTTTCGCGTCCGCCGCGTTCGGCTACGGCGAAGAGAACGTGAGCGGCTGCTGGGCGTTCGAAACCGCGCCCGATACGCCTTGCGTGTCGGTTACGAACGGGGTGGTGTGGATTTTCGGAAACAACATCTGGACGCCGACGCTGCGTTCGTCGACGCTCGAGCGCGGAATCTGTTTCGATTTCGGCAGGGGTGGAAAGCGCCAGGGGTTCGCGATCTGGCAGCCGTGCAGGATGTGGGAATTCGAGTCTCTGAAAAAACGTGGCATCGAAGCATCGACCGGCGACGTGTTTTTCTCCAGCAGCGAGAACGGCCACCCGAAATTCGGCCATATCCGCAGGCTTGTGAGAGCCAAGCCGCCCGACTGGGGCGCGATCAGGAACGCCGCGGCGTATGCCGGGTTCTGGAAAAGCTCCGGCCGCAGGAAGTTCGACATATCGTTTGTGCCCAAGTCGCGCAGCGACAATCCGCCGACGGCAAAACTCGGCCGCGGCTCGCCAGGCAGTCAGTCAGATTCGGGCGCCGGGATTCTGCTCAAGATCCGCGAAGACGGCAAAGCCATATTCGCGACCGGACGGACGGACGATCCGTATGCGGTGTTCCCGATGCTGCCGTCCGAAGGCGGCTATTGTCTGGAATGCCGTCGCGAAGGCGACGGCTCGGTCGATCTTTTCAGAAGCTCGGGGATATGGATAAGGCCGGACGGGAAACTTCTTTTTTACGCCAACGGCGAAATAACCGTATTTGAGCGCACCGACGAACGGTTCGACGATCCCGTCGACGCCAGAAAGTCCGCAGTCGCGAACAGGGCGATCCACGGCGTGTGGGGCCTCAACGACGATTTCGACATCCTGATTCTCGCTTTCGACCGGTGCGGCAAGGGGCACATGGCGTCGCTGCTGGGGACGATTCCGTTCGTCTGGGAGATGAATGCGTCCGGCAGGATAATCTGCAAGACCGACGTCAAGGTGACTTTCCCAGACGGGTCTCGCGAAGGCGACGAATTCCGCATCGAGTGCGAATACGATATCGTCCGCAACGAAATGCTGGCCGAGCTGATAGTGAAGACGGCGAACGGCAGGGAGAAGCGCGAGATCAAAAAGCGGCTTCCGTTCATGAAGGCGGAAGGCAACGTCGAATGATCCGTTCGGCGGCGGTCTGGAGGGGCGGAAATTTTATGTGAATTTCGTCCCCCACGCGCACGGACGAATATGATATAATACCGCCCCATGTGGAATTATTCCGAAAAGACCATGGATCACTTCCGCAATCCGCGGAACGTGGGGGAGATCGCCGACCCTGACGGTACGGCGACGGTTGGCTCGCTGGCTTGCGGCGACGCGCTGCAGTTCCAGTTCAAGCTCGGTCCCGACGGACGTATCGCCGAGGCGAAATTCAAGACTTTCGGCTGCGCGAGTGCCATCGCAAGCTCGTCGGCCCTTACCGAGATGGTTATCGGCAAAACGCTCGAAGAGGCGAAGAAGATAACCAACAAGGAGATAGCCGACTATCTGGGGGGGCTCCCTCCGCAGAAGATGCACTGTTCGGTGATGGGGCGCGAGGCGATGGAAGCGGCGATAAAGAACTACGAGACCGGCGAGAACGCCGACCGCAATCTCGAGGACACGGTGCTTTGCACCTGCTACAACGTGTCCGAGAACGAAGTACGCCGCGCCATAACCGAAAACAGCCTCTCGTGCGTCGAAGACGTCACCAACTTCACCAAGGCGGGCGGCGGATGCGGCAAATGCCGCGCGAAGATACAGAAGATACTCGACGAGATAAACGGGAGCGGGCGATGAAGCTCGGCTTCGACAACGAAAAATACCTTTCCGAACAGTCAGAGGAGATCCGCCGCCGCGCGGGGAAGTTCGGGAAACTCTATCTCGAGTTCGGCGGCAAGCTGATAAACGATTTCCACGCGGCCAGATGCCTGCCCGGGTACGATCCCAACGTGAAGCTCAGGCTGCTACAGACGCTGAAGGACCAGGCGGAAGTGATTTTGTGCATCTACGCCGGCGACATAGAGCGCAAGAAGATGCGTGCGGATTTCGGCATCTCGTACGACGCCGACGCGATGAAGCTCATCGACGATCTGCGCAATCTCGGGCTCACGGTGCGGGGCGTCGTGATAACCCGCTACCAGGAGCAGACGGCGGTCAAGCAGTTCCGCGCGAAGCTCGAGCGCCGCGGCGTGAGGGTGTACTACCACTACAAGACGGCGGGGTACCCGGCCGACGTGAACAAGATCGTCTCGGACATGGGCTACGGCAAGAACGAATACGTGAAGACGGAGCGCCCGATCGTCGTCGTCACCGCGCCGGGGCCCGGGTCGGGCAAGTTCGCGACCTGCCTCACCCAGATCTACCACGAGTATCGCATGGGCAACGTCGCCGGGTATTCGAAGTTCG
>JAGDAE010000083.1 GCA_017959645.1 Kiritimatiellia bacterium | reverse complement strand
GCGTACTCACCTACTATTCGGCGAAATCGGTCGATCTCGAGAACGGGCTTTCGAAGAGGTTCGAGAATCTCAAGGGAACCCCCGAGGCGGCGGCAGTGCGCACGAGGATGAAAAAATACGCCGCGTTCAACAAGATGCTTACGCCGATGGCGAAGTACTACGGCTCGGAAATGTCGATGCGCAACGCCCAGGGGGCGATATCGGTCCTGGGCGGCTCCGGCTTCATGAAGGACTATCCGTGCGAGCGGTATCTGCGCGACAGCCGCATCGCTACGATCTACGAGGGCACTTCGCAGCTTCAGGTCGTCGCCGCGATCGCCGGCGTCGCCGGCGGACTGGTCCATGATGTGATCGACGACATCCTCGGCATCGGCTGGCAGAAGGACCATCCGCGGATGACGGCGCTTCTGGAAGATCTCGACAAGGCGGTGGAATACGTCAAGTCGCGCGAGGATTCGAGGATGTATCTCGATCTTTCGGCGCGAAAGCTGGTCGATGCCGGAATAGCGCTTGTCGTGGCCGCGCTTTTCGTCAGACAGGCGGAGAGGACGGCCGCGAAGAAGGCGACGCTCGATTTCTGGCTCAACTGCGAATTCGCCCGCGTGCGGGCGGAACTGGCGAAAGTAATGTCGGGCTACACCGGCTCGACCACGGAGTTCGAAACGCTGGCGCCGGCCGTTCCCGCCGAAGACTGACGAGAAGATGGGCGCATTCACCCATCTCCATCTGCATACAACCTATTCGCTGCTCGATGGGCAGTGCCAGATATCTCCGCTCGTCGCCATGGCCAAGCGCATGGGGATGGGGGCGCTCGCGGTCACCGACCACGGCAATCTCTTCGCGCTGAAGAGCTTCTACGACGAATGCCGCAGCCAAGGGATAAAGCCCATCCTCGGCGTCGAGGCCTACGTCACGTCGACAGGCGACTACACGACGCGCGACAAGGACGAGAAGCGCTACCATTTGTGTCTGCACGCCAAGAACATGGCCGGCTACCGCAACCTCGTACGGCTGATGTCCGAGGCGCACATCAACGGCTACTACTACAACGCAAGAATCGACCACTCGCTCCTTGAAAAGTACCACGAAGGGCTGCACTGCTCGTCGGCCTGCATCGCAGGGGAAGTGGCGCACGCGATCGACATCGGGCGGATGGACGAGGCGGAGAAGACGGCGAGATGGTATCGGGATCTTTTCGGCGACGACTATTCGCTCGAGGTGATGCTGCATCCGCCGGGCAAGGGCGAAAACGGCGACGAGAGAATCCCTCCGGTGCCGCCGTCGGCAATCGAGGAATTCCACGAGCTCTACGCGCGCCAGACCAGGGTCGTCAACGGCATGGCCGAACTCGGCAAAAAGCTCGGCATACGCGTGATCGCGACGAACGACGTGCATTTTCTCGAAGCGTCCGATGACGATTCGCACGACGTCCTGCTCGCCTGCTCCACCCAGACCAAGATGTCCGACGAAAAACGGCTCATATACACGGGGCAGGAGTACTTCAAGAGCGAAGAGGAGATGCTCTCGCTTTTCAAGAGCCATCCCGAGTTCGTCGACGCGACCAAGGATGTAGCCGACCGCATCGAGGAATACTCCCTCGAGTCCGACCCGATAATGCCGCGCTTCCCGATCCCGTCCGAATTCGGCGACGAGACCGACTACGCGAAACGCTTCGACGAAGAGAAGCTCAGGGCGGAGTTCAATACCGCTGACAAGCCGGAGAATTTCGAGCGTCTGGGCGGATACGACAAGGTTTTGAGGATCAAGTTCGAGTCGGACTATCTGAGTTCTCTCGTGTACGAAGGCGCCAGAAAGCGATGGGGCGACCCGATACCGGAAGAAACCCGCGAGCGGCTCGATTTCGAGCTGGATGTCATCAAGACGATGGGCTTCCCCGGCTACTTTCTCATCGTAAACGACTATATAGCGAACGCGCGCAAGATGGGCGTCTGGGTAGGGCCTGGGCGCGGATCGGCGGCGGGGGCGGCGGTAGCGTACGCGCTCGGCATCACCAATGTCGATCCGCTAAAGTACGACCTTCTTTTCGAACGTTTTCTCAATCCCGACCGGATCTCAATGCCCGATATCGACGTCGATTTCGACGACGCCGGACGCGGCAAGGTGCTCGAGTTCGTCACGCAGAAATACGGGCAGGACCACGTCGCGCACATTGTGACGTTCGGGCAGATGGCGGCGAAAAGCGTGATCAAAGACGTCGGGCGCGTGATGGAATATCCGCTCTCCGACACCAACAAGCTGGCCGCACTCGTTCCCGACACGCCGAAGATAACATTCAAGAAAGCGACTAGCCGGCTGGACAAGCACGGCAACCCGAAAGGCGACTACTCTCCCGAACTGGTGAAGGCGTTCGATTCGTCCGACCCCACCGTGCATCTTCTTATGGAGCGCGCGCGCAGACTCGAGGGCGGAATGCGGCAGCCGGGCGTACACGCCTGCGGAGTCATCATATCCCGCGATCCGCTCACCGAGACGCTGCCGGTGATGCCGACGAAGGGCGAGTCGCTTCTGACGACCCAATACGACGGGCATTACGTCGAGTCTGTCGGGCTGCTCAAAATGGACTTCCTCGGACTCAAGACGCTCACGGTCGAGAAAGAGTGCGTCGCCAGTCTCGGAGCGAACAATCCGCGCGTCCCCGAAGCCATACGCGACGCGAACGGTTTTCTGGATCCGGACAAAATCCCCGACGACGATCGCGAAACCTACGAGCTTTTCGGGCGCGGCGAGACGACGGGGCTTTTCCAGTTCGAATCGGACGGGATGAAAAAGTGGCTGATAGCGCTGCAGCCGGAGAAACTTACCGATCTCGTTGCGATGAACGCCCTGTACCGTCCGGGCCCCATGGACTACATCCCGGCGTTCGTCCGGCGCAAGCAAGGCGAGGAGCCGATCACCTACGACCATCCGCTGATGGAGAAGCATCTGAAAGACACGTACGTGGTGTGCGTCTATCAGGAACAGGTGATGCTTCTTTCGCGGCTGCTTGGCGGCTTCACGCGAAGCGATTCCGACAAGTTGCGCAAGGCGATGGGCAAGAAGCAGCTCGAGGTTATGGAGAAGCTCAAGGTCAAATTCACCGACGGCTGTCTGGCGAATCCGGAGTTCAGGGTCGGCAAATGGAAGGACGAGGCCGAAGCAAGAAAGCTAATCGACAAGATATGGGACGACTGGCGTGCGTTCGCGTCGTATGCGTTCAACAAGTCCCATGCGGTCTGCTACGCCTGGGTAGCCTACCAGACCGGCTATCTCAAGGCTCATTATCCGGCCGAGTTCATGTGTGCGCAGATTTCGTCCGAAATCGGAAATTTCGACAAGTTGCCCGGCTTCGTGGCCGAGGCCCAGGAGATGGATCTCGAACTCAAGTTGCCCGACGTGAACGAATCACGCTCCCGTTTCGTGCCGACCGCAGACGCGAAGGGCATACGGTACGGACTCGGCGGAATAAAGGGGGTAGGGGAGCTGGCCGCCGAATCGATCGTCGCCGAGCGCGAAAAGAATGGACCCTACGCCGGTTTCCTCGATTTCTGCCTGCGGCTCGGCGGCACTCCGGCATGCAACAAGCGCGTAATCGAAAATCTTGTCAAGGCCGGGGCGTTTTCGTCCATCTCCAGCAACCGGGCGATGCTGCTCGCGAATGTCGACGGCGCGCTCAAGGCCGCGCAGCAGCGGGCGAAAGAAGACAAGTCGGCGCAGACGAATTTCTTCGACATGATGTCGGGCGGCGACGAAAAGGCATCCGACGATTCGCTTGTGCACTTTCCGCCGTTCAATTCGGCGGAAGACCTCAAGAACGAGCGCGATCTGCTCGGTGTATACGTCTCTGACCATCCGCTCAACGCCTGCCGAAAGGCGATATCGGAAATTTCGTCGATGAAGCTTGCCCAGCTCAACGACACCGAGTCGATCGACGCGAAGCTCAAAGAGCAGCCGGTGGACGAATGGAGGAAGAAGAAAAATCCGAATCTTTCCGACCGGCGCGCGCTGACCCGGCTCGACGTAAGATTCGTCGGCATGATGGCGTCATGCCAGATCAAGGCTCAGAAACCGCGCGCGGACGGCAAGCCTGGGAAGCGGTGGGCGGTCGTCCAACTCGACGATGGAAACGGAGTTCTCGACTGCTTCTGCTTCGCGAACACGTGGGAGAAGTTCGGAGCCGGAATCGAAAACCGTGTCGACAGCCTTATCTACGTCTCTGGAGAACTTTCGCATCGCGTCAACTACGGCAAAGACGATCTTGAAACGAAGAAGAATCCGGAAGTCGGCGAGTTGAACTTCACCGTGCGCGAAGCTTATCCGCTCGAAACGGCGATGCCGAAGATTTCCGATGCGCTGAGGATACGGTTGCGGTACGAAGACGCAGAGCTGGTCGGGAAGGCGCGGGCGATCCGCGCGGCGGCGCTGAAGTTCCCCGGTGCTTTGCCGGTCGTGCTCTGCATCTCGTACGCGGACGGGAAAACGGCGGAAATCGATCTTGGCGGCGAATGCCGCGTCGCGGTTTCTCTCGGTTTCCTGTCCGAACTCGCCCGCCTCGCGCCGCAGGGGGACATCTCGTTTGCCCCGAGGAGCGAAATGTATTTTGCGCCGAAGACGCCGAAACCATGGGAGGTGCCGGGATGAAAAACGCAGTGAAACTGCCGGTGATGATGTTTTTGCAGTTCATGCTTCTGCCGGTGTGGTTCGTGCCGATGGTGCCGTACGTGCGCTCGCTTCCCGGAGGCGAGCCGTGGGTAGTCTATTGCGGACTCGTCATGGGCTTCGGCACTCTCGTCTCGCCGGTGTTCGGAATGTTCGCCGACCGGTTCTTCAACGCGGAGAAAGTGCTTGCGCTGTGCAACCTCGCCTGCGCGGCGCTGCTGGCTGGGGCGGCCGCGACATCCGACCCCGCGGTCTTGTTCGTGTTGCTGCTGGGCGTGATGTGCTTCTACATGCCGACCTGGGCGCTGACTGCCACGATCGCGATGGCGAATTCCTCGCGCGAAGCGTTTCCGCGCATAAGGGTCTTCGGCACGCTCGGCTGGGTGTCGTCGGGCGTATTCTCGATCGCCGCCGCCAATTTCTTCGGCATTCCGGAATTCGATTCCACGCGCTGGATATTCGCCGCCGGTTCGCTGGTCGCTCTCGCCGGCGGTCTTTTCGCGTTCGCGCTGCCGGCGACTGCCGCGGGCGGGAGCGCGGGCAGAGTGTCGCTGGCGGACGCGCTCGGATTCAAGGCGTTTGCGCTGTTCCGCAATCCGCAGTTTGCGGTCTTCTCGGCGCTGATCTTCTTTGCGATGGTGCCTTTCCAGTGGTACAACGTCTATTGCGCGGCGTATCTGAAGGAATCAGGCTTCAAGTATCTGACGGCGACGCTCAACCTCGGGCAGGCGGGCGAGATAGTCTTCATGCTGCTGATACCGGCAATTCTGCGCAAGTTCGGCTACAAATGGGCGATGGTGCTGGGGATGGCAACGCTTGCGCTGCGCAACGTTTTCTTTTTCGTTTCGTCGGCAATGGGCTGCGCGGTCTGCGATTTCTTCGGAATCGTCGTCCACGGGCTCATTTTCGGCCTGTTGATCGTCGGCAGCCAGATGTACATAGACGATGTCGCTCCGCGCGCTTTGCGGAACCAGGCTCAGGGGCTGGTAAACATGGTGACCGCCGGACTTGGCGTGTTCGCTTCTAACGCGCTGTTCGACCGGATCGTGCGCGCGTACGGCTGGCCGGCGTCGTTTCTGGTGTCGTTCGTCTGCGCTGCCGTCTGTGCGGTTCTGATGGCGGCGTTCTTCCGCCCCCGCGCCGGCGGCGATTTCGGCGGCGATTTCGCCGCCCCGCGATGCGGAGAAATATGATATAATACAAAACCGTCATGAATACTGTACTCGTTGGCGCCCAGTGGGGCGATGAAGGCAAGGGCAAGGTAATCGACTTTCTCACCGAGGAGGCCGATGTCGTGGTTCGTTTCCAGGGCGGTTCGAACGCCGGCCATACCGTGGTCGTCGGCGACAAGAAATACGTGCTCCATCTAGTGCCGAGCGGGATTCTGCACGACGGCAAGCACTGCGTCATCGGCAACGGCGTCGTGATGGATCCGTTCGACCTTATGCGCGAACTTGAGCAGGTCGAAAGCTGGGGATTTGATCTCAAGGGGCGCTTCCATATTTCGGAACGCGCGCAGATGGTGATGCAATGGCACCGCGCCATCGACAGGGCCGAGGAGGCGGCGCGACCCGATGGCCGCAAGATTGGAACAACCGGGCGCGGGATAGGACCGGCGTACGCGGCCAAAGTTGGCCGCTGCGGGATGCGTGTCGGCGACATCCTGAAACCGGATTTTCTCGATCTGGTGCGCGAGCAGGTCGAGGACGCCAATCGTGCGCTAAAGGCGCTCGGCGCACTACCGCTCGATTCCGAGGAAATGGTCAATCTCTATACGCCGATGGTACGCGCGCTGATGCCGTACGTAACCGATACGATCCAGTTCCTGCACGAGAATCTGGACGCGAAGAAGTCCATTCTGTTCGAGGGCGCCCAGGCGACGATGCTCGACATCGATTTCGGCACATATCCGTTCGTCACCAGTTCCAATCCGACCGCCGGCGGCGCGTGCACGGGTTCCGGCGTGTCGCCGCGCGCGATCGACCGTGTGGTCGGCGTCCTCAAACTGTACACTACCCGCGTCGGCGAGGGACCGTTTCCGACCGAACTTGACGACGCCGACGGCGAACTTCTGCGTTCGCGCGGCGGCGAGTTCGGCGCGACGACCGGGAGACCGCGGCGCTGTGGATGGTTCGACGCGGTAGTCGCCCGCTACGCCCAGCGCGTCAACGGGGTCGATTTCTGGGCGATGACGAAGCTCGATGTCCTCGACACGTTCCCGGTCGTCAAGATATGCACCGGCTACCGGCGCAAAGACGGGTTCGTGTACACTACATTCCCTGCCGATCTCGACGCGCTAGAAGAATGCGAGCCGGTCTACGAGGAGTTGCCGGGCTGGCAGTGCGAAACCTCGCACATCACCGATTATTCGGCGCTGCCCGAGAACGCAAAGGCGTACCTCAACCGCATACTCGATCTTGTCGGCGGCCGGCTCGGC
>JAGDAE010000082.1 GCA_017959645.1 Kiritimatiellia bacterium | reverse complement strand
TCCGTCCGCGTCTTCTTCGAGCCTGAAGAATCCGGCCGCCAAAACCAGCAGCGACGCCAGCATCGTATTCATCCGTCCGCTCCTTTACGCGCCGATCCGTTCCAGCCGCAGCCGTGCGTTGGCGGCGGCCGAATTTTCGAAAACTTTTTTCTCTCGGTCGAAGACCAGCTTCCTGCCCGAATCGAACAGCGCGGCCACACCAAGCAGCGAACATCTGGTCATCGCGCCAGCGTAGGCGAAATCGCTCCCGGCCTTCGAGCCGCGCCTGATCGCCTCGATGAACTCGTTGAAAGGCTTGTCGTCGGCCCGCTCGCCGGGAATGCGCGCATACTTCTCGGCCGGTTTCGCTCCGTCGGCGGCAAGCTTTTCGGGCGTCGTGTCCGGCAGGATGCGAAGATAGTTGGCGCCGTGGTGGCCGTATTCGATCGTGCCGGACGAACCGTATACGAAAGCTCCGTTTGCCATCCAGTCGCGCGTCGGCAGAAGCTTTCCGGAATTGTACGGCGGAAACATCTCGTCCTCGCCCTCCCATTGCGCGGGCTTCGGCACCTCCCTGCAGGCGACGCCGTCGTACCATACGAGCGTGAACGGCCTGCCGTCGCGCTTGACGTACCGGAACGTCGTCTTCACGCCTTCCGGAAAAGTGGCGCCGTGCAGAAGCGGATCCCACGGCCTGCCGAAAAGCTCGGTCTCCACCGATTCCGGCAGATCGAGACCGAACGTCCAGAAAAGCGGATCCATCAGATGGCAGCTCCAGTCGCCGAGCGTGTTGCAGCCGTACATTGTCCAGAATCGCCAGATCCCCGGCAGATAGCGGTGGTTGTACTCGCGGCGCGGAACCGGTCCCTGCCAGCGCTCCCAGTCGAGTCCGTCGGGAACGGCATCGCGTTCGGATTTCATCGCCTCGAGCTCGCCGAGAAAACTGTAAACGGCCGGACACCACACGTGCGCCTCGTCCACTTCTCCGATCATCCCTGCTTCGACAATCTCGCGGAAATCGCGTATCGAATCGTACGCATGGCCCTGGTTCATCGCCTGGGTGACCCGATCCGGATGGCGCTTGGCCGCCTCGACCATCGCGTCCATCTCATGGAAGCTCTGGCACAGCGGTTTCTCGCATTGCACGTGTTTGCCGCGCTCGAGGCACTCTATCGCCATGGTTGCGTGCCAGTGGTCGGGAACGCCGATCATCACCGCGTCGATGTCGCGGTCCAGTTCGTCGAGCATCCTGCGCCAGTCGCCGAAGAACGGCGCGGACGGGAATTCGGCTCTGACCGGTCCGGCGAAACGCGTGTCGACGTCGCACAGACCGACGATTCTGCCGCCCGCGCCGGCGAGGCCGCGGATGTCCGCCGCCGCGCGGTTCGCCGCGCCGATAGCCGCGATCTGCACCGTCTCGTTGGCGCGGTAGCCGGTCGCGCACCCGGCCGAGAATATGTTGGGGAAAACCGCCGCGCAGCCGGACATCGCCGCGCCGGAGATGAACTTCCTTCTCGTCGTCATCGCGTTTCCTCCAGAATGCGTATCTCCCCGTCGACCCGCTCGGCGCTCAAACGCCGTCCGTCGACAAGCGCGATATTCTCGAAGCGCACCGTCTTCCATTCATCCGGGCAACCCTTGAACAGATCCAGCCTGTCGTACGTCTCGTGGACCATCATCTCCATCACCGCCGTAGCCGCCGCGCACTGGCCGTCCATCTGCATCACCTGTCCGTCGCCCGAACCGCAGAACGAACCGAAGATCGTGAACGTCGAGAATCCCGGCGAATAGGAATTGTGCAACGAGCCGTGGCCGGGGTTGCAGAAATAGTTGTCCCAGCAGCGCAACAGCTCCGCCGCCGCCTTCGCGTTGCCGACGTGCGTATTGAGAATCGACGCCCACGGCACGCACCAGCCGGTCCACTGTCCGGTTCCGGCGTTCACCCAGGTGTAGAACGTCGATGCTACCGTGTCGCGGTTGTTGTCGAAATCGATCGTGTTGAACGGATATAGCCCCGCCATATGCGAATGGTGGCGATGCGATTCCGTGAGCCGCTGCCCTTCGAAAAGCGTGATTCCGCTCTCGTCTGACGAAAACGCCGGCAGACGCCTGTCGACATCGGCCCACATCGGATCCGCCGCTTCGCCGAGCAGCGCCGCCGCCTCGATAAGATCTCGCGCCAGCCGGTGGGCGGCGGCGAGCTGGAAACTCGGGTCGCGTCCGACCGCCATTCTGACGTCCGCCGCGCCCCACTCCGGAGACGGCGCAAGCGGAATCGACAGCCGCCCGTCATACTCCTCCATCATCGCGCGGTACACGTTCATCGCGCCCTTCATGAAATCGTACGCATCCGACCGCAGAAATCCGATGTCGCCCGAATAGCGCACGTACTTCATCATCATCGCCGCCACCCACGCCGTCGAGGCATGGTCGATCGTGCCCGTCCAGAATCCGCCGATGCACACTCCCCGGTCGTCGACCGAATGCGGCAGCACGTAGCCGTCATCGATTCCGCAGAATTTTTTCGCATTGTCCCTCAAAAGCGGACGCCACGACAGCACCATCCTGAAAAGCGGCATCAGGTTCTTGAAATGTCCGCCGCGGAAATTTGGCGAATAGCATTCCTGCACGTTGATGTTGAAATGGTAGTCGCCGTTCCACGGCACGAGCCGGTCGTCTTCGAGCCACGCCCCCTGCAGCCCGGCCGGCACCCCTTCGAAATCGGTCATGATTCCGGCGCGGTACATTCCGTAGTCGAAACAGCGCTGTATCACCGGATCCGGCACCTCGACCCGCGCCCCTTCGCGCCAGAACTCCGCCCACTGTTCGCGCGCTTCCGACGCCACTTTCGCGTATTCTGCCGTCGCTCTGGCCGGACTTTCCCCGCGGGCCGTCGCGACCGTGACGCCGTTCCGGCCAGTCCTCGCCCAGCCGAGCGAAACCGGCTTGTCGCCTTCGCAGGGAATGCGCCAGAGAAAACCGCCGGCCTCGTCGCCGTCGCTCCATTTTTCGGCGTCGAGATAGCCGATTGGAGCGAGCGCATTGCGCGCACGTTCGAACTCCATCGCGCTTTTCGCCGTCGCCGAAAACCCGATGCCGTCGGGAAACTCCATCGCGAACGCCCCGCTCTTCTTCGACATCGCCATTTCAACGCGCTTGATGTCGCCTCCGTGTTCGAATTCGATAAAGCCGGTTCCGTCCATCGGGTCGAGTTCGCCGCGCCTGAGCGTCGCGCCGCGCACGGTGATCACGATTCGCCCGAGCGGCAGCATGAACGGATTGTTCGGCTCGCCCGGAGGCGTCGTCTTCTTGAACAGACCATAGAGCCGCTCCGCGTTGCCGCTCCTCACCGCCGCCACGATATTGGTGTAGCTCTGCTCTTCCGTCCACGGATATCCCCCGCGATGATCCCACAAATCCGCCCGGCCGACCGTGAGGTTTATCGTGTCCCCTCCGCCCCAGACCAGCACGCCGGAGACGCCGTCCGCGAACGCCATGCCCTCATGGCAACTCGCC
>JAGDAE010000081.1 GCA_017959645.1 Kiritimatiellia bacterium | reverse complement strand
GCGTTATGACGATATTGCCGGTATCGGGCATCAGAACGGGGCCGCCAGCCGAAAGCGAATAGGCGGTCGAGCCGGTCGGAGTGGCGACGACAATGCCGTCCGCCATGTACACGGTCGGACGCTTGCCGCCGACCGCGACTTCGAGCAACGCCGCATGGCCGGTCATTTCGCGCATGACGACGACCTCGTTCAGCGCGACGCGTCCGGCGACGCTGAGCATGCTGCGCGCAGAGACCGAATAGCCGCCGTTCGCGAGTTTGGCGAGGGCCGATTCGAATTCGCCGGCCCCGACGCCGGAGAGGAACCCGAGCCCGCCGATATTGAACCCGAGAACCGGCACTCCGGGAAATTCGTGCACCGCGCGCAGAATCGTCCCGTCGCCGCCGAGCGCGACGACGATGTCGGCCGCTCCGTCCGTCGCGGTCGCGAGCCCCAACCCGGCGGCGGTGCGCGAAAGCTTTTCCGCGAGCGCGCCGGCGCCGCGTTTCGCGCTGTTGGCGAAAAACCTTATTCTCGTCTTCTTCATCTTTTTCATTGCGGACCGAACAGTTTCATGGCGCGTTTGACGTCGTCGGCGATCACGCGGGTTATGCGTTGCGAAACTTCATGGAAAAGAAGTCCCTGCGGTTTCTCCTTCACAATCTCGTACACTCCCCTGCCGCCGGCGAGCGCGCTGTAGGTATAGTAGTTGATTTTGCGGATGCCGCGCCCTATCGCCTCGCGATAGTCGGCATCGGGCAGCCCCGAACCGCCGTGCATCACGAGCGGCAGATCGCCTGTCGACTTCCTCACCGCGTCGATCACGCCGAACGACAGCTTCGGAACCGTCTTGTAGATTCCGTGCACGGTGCCGAACGAGATCGCCAGCGCGTCGACGCCGGTGCGTTCGGCGAATTCCGCCGCCTCGCCGGGATCGGTGTAAAAGTCTTCGGGCGAATATTCGCCGAGTTCGCCCTTGAGATTGTGGGGCATCGACCCGAGTTCGGCCTCGACCGTGGCGCCGAGCGAATGGGCGGTTTCGCAGACGAGCCGGGTAAGACGCATGTTTTCGCCGTATTCGAGCGCGCTGCCGTCGAACATGACCGAGGTGAAGCCCATCGCCAGCGCCTTCAGGCACAGTTCGACCGACCCGCCGTGGTCGAGGTGCACGGCGACAGGAGTCTTCGCCCTTCTGGCCAGCTGCAGCATTATCGGGCCGGCGACGTCGAACGGAATGTACTCTTCGTGGGCGGGGGCATGCTGGAGCACGAAGGGAACGCCGAGCTCCTCCGACGCCATGACCGCACCCATCGCAGACTCGAGCGACGCACAGTTGAAACCGCCGACCGCACAGCCGCGCCTCACGGCGTCGGCAAGCATATCCTTCATGTTAACCAGCATGTCAGCCTATCTCCTCCAATGTCTTGCCCTTGGTCTCGGGACACACCAGCGCGGCCCAGACGAGATGGGCGACGAGGCACGCTCCGAAAAACGCGAAAATCGTCCACGGCGGCCACGTCTGCGCCATGACCGGGAAAACGAACGTCAGCACCGCGCAGAACGACCAGTGCACGAAACTTCCGAAGCTCTGCCCCTGCGCGCGCGACTTCTGCGGAAATATCTCGGAGATGAAGACCCATATCACCACTCCCTGTCCCATCGCGAAAAAGATTATGAACGGAAAGATGCACAATGCCGCGAGAAGCCCGACGCCGCAGACGAACGCCAAGGCGGTCGCGAAGTGGGCGACGATGCAGCCGACCGAACCGACGATCAAGAGTCTGCGCCTGCCGAGGCGATCGATCAGGAACAGCCCGGCGAATGTTCCCACGCCGAGAACCGCGCTAAGCGCCGCCGCCGCCCCGAACGCTATCTGAGGCGAGAAGCCGGCCATCTCGAACACGCGCTTCGCGAAATACATCATCGCGTTTATCCCGGAAAGCTGGTTGAACATCGCGAGCATGAACACCAGCATGATCGGGCGCAGGTTGCCTCGCACGAAGAACGGCGCCGGCGAGCGTCTGTCTGCGCACCCTTGCGCAAGCCAGCGCGGACTTTCGTCGAGAAACGGGCAAAGCGACGCGAACAGCAGCGCCGGAACCGCCTCCGCACCGAGCATCCATCGCCAGGCGTTCTCGCCAATACCGCCCAGGCACCAGTTGACGAGCTGGGACACGACCATGCCGATGACGATGTTGAGCTGGAAGAGCCCTCCCAGCCGCCCGCGTCGCCCGGGCGGAGAAATCTCGGCTATGTACACCGGCGCGGCGATCGACGACGCGCCCACCCCGAGGCCGCCGATGAATCTGGCCGCCATCAAAGAATACGGACCCTGGGCAAACGCGCTCCAGACCGCCGAAGCGAAATACAGAACACCAACCCAGAAAAGCGCCGGCTTGCGTCCGAGGCGGTCGGCGACCCTGCCGCCGAAAACCGCGCCGAGAACGGTTCCCCACAAAGCGGAGCTCATGACCCATCCGTGCATGGATGCGCCCAGCGCCCACTGCGACTGTATCTGCTGCTCGCCGCCGTTGATAACCGCCGTGTCGTAGCCGAAGAGAAAACCGCCCATCGCCGCGGCGAACGAGAGAAACAGCAGCCGGGAACCTTTTATTTCGCATCCCATGCGACGGCTACTCCACAAAATCAGGTTCGTCCGCGAAATCGCCGACGCTCACATTGGCGCCGTCCCTGCCGACCCGGACGCCGTTGAGGTACAGCCCGTCGATGCTCACCGCCCCGGTGCGGTGGCCGGCGTCAAAACCGGACAGGACGCTCGCAGGCATGGACGGGGCGGTCACGAAAATATCCTTCAGCCGAATGTTGCGGTTGTTTCCGCGCCTTGCGTCTCCCTTGGAGTATTCCGGTATGTAGAGGACGGTCGAGCAGAACAGCGTCGGCATGTAGCCGTCGAGCGGATCGTCGAAATAGACCTGGTCGTCGCTTGCCTGCATCGCCGGACGCGGCGTGTGTCCGTCGATCTCGACGCGTATGTTCTCGAATTCCACGTCGTGGACGTCGGCATAGTCGACATTCTGCACGTCGAGAGCGACATGGGCCGAGCGGATTATGTCGCAATCGGCGAATCTGACGTTGCGAATCTCATTCGCGCGGGTTTCCGCCCCGATTTCGAGAGCGCGGCCCCAATCGCACCAGATCGTGCAATTGGTAACGAGGACGTTTTCGAAGATGTCGAACATCTCGCCGTCGTGCAGCATGTCCGCCTCGTCCATGCGGTAGTCGAAACCCTTCACACAGATGGAGTCGTCGTAAGTCCTCAGAAACGAACCGCTGATGACGACGTCGCGACAGTTGTGCATGTCGAAGCCGTCGGAATTGTACCGCCAGTTGCCGATCGTCTTCACGTCGTTTATCCTCACGCCGCGACACCCGGTCGGGCGGATGTTGTAGATCAGCGAATCGCGAATCGTTATGCCGTCGATCTCCACGCGATCGCAGAAATCGAGGGTTATCGTGTCGAAGCGCTCGACATTGCACACCGCGAAACCCTTCTCGAACTCTTCGCGATCCTTCGCGGGATCGTCCCGGATTTTCTTTTCGCGCACGCGGGAGGCGTCGAGGATTCCGCGCCCGACGATGCGGATATCGTCCGCATCCTTCGCATATATCCTGCCGTAGACGACCGCGCCGTCGTCGATGAACACGGTTTCTCCGCTCTTCATTTCGATCACGCCCGCGTCGTGTTCGCCGGGGCCGAAATAGCGAACGGAAGGATCGCCGGGATCCACGCCGTATTCCGCCGGCGGGTCGGCGAAGACCATCAGATTGTCCTTGCAGCCGTCGAGCTCGACCGAATAGGCGCCGGGACCCGGAATTTCGAGCGATATCCTGCGTCCGCATCTCCCGACCTTCGTCTTTTTCGAAAGCGGCTTGACGACGACATCGTTGAAATCGCGCATCGCGAGAATTTCGAGCTCGGCCGGGCCGTCGGCATCGAAACGCACGAAACGGGAGAAACCGGTTTGCGAGAGCTGTCTTTGGTGTCCGGGCCAACGCCGGTTTATCGGCTGTTCAGACACTCTCGCCTTTTCGACCTTCAGCTTCGAGCCGCCCTTCTCCACCTCGAAATCGCCGGCGTCACGTCCGAAGATTACGATGCCCGCACCCCACGAATATTCGAGTTTGAGTTTGACTATCGCCCTGCCTCTGGCGTCGTAGGACACGTCGACGGTGTCGCTCTTCCAGAGAACCGGCGCGGCCTTGTGCTCGGTGACATAGACGTGTTCGCCGCCTTCGTTGGCGAAGATGACGACCGCGCCGTTGCCGTTGCCGGCGATTTTCTCGTGGATCTCCGGGCTGGCGCCAATGCGCCCGATGCGCACCGGGCTGGCGCGGGTTATGTCGTCGCGAACCTTCTTGTATTCGGCGAGCGCCTCGCCGAATATGCGCAGATTGCCGGGCGAAACCGCACGCAGATTGCCCCACACGCCGTTTTGGCCCAGAATCATCGAACCGAGATTGATCAGCGCGGAATCCACCGGCCCGTCAGGCAGATAGTGGGCGTAGAACAGCACCGACGGCAGCCACTTGTCGTAATCGAGCGACGAGCGCACGACCCACGCGCGCGCGGGGCCGGGGTAGACGTAGACGTTGCACCACGTAGTCGCGTTGTCCCAGTCGAACGGAATGTCGAGATTGTTGTAGTAGGGACCATTGTTGGTCGCGAAATACTTGCCGGAGGCGAGAAACGCGAGGCCGACGCAGCGCCCGCCCTCGGTCACGTCGAAATCGACGATCGCGCCGGGAATCGCATCGCAGATGCGGTCGACGATCTTGTCGAGATAGCGAACCTGCTCGAACGAATAGCATTCGTGCCGGTCTTCGCCGGTCGTCCGCGCGTCGCCGTGCAGATGGTCGGGGCTGTTGCACCCGAACTGCGAAATGCCGTCCCACTTGAAGTACGTGACGTCGAGCTTCCGGGCGATTTCGATCAGCCGGTCGGCGAAATCCTTCCAGTAGTCGCTGACGACGCAGATGTTCTGGCTGCCGGGCGTCTGCCAGACGCTATGGACCGGGCTCTCCACTCCGTCGTACGACATGACCGACTTGCGGTTGCGCGCCATCATTTCGCTGTTCTGCGCCGCCTCGGTCGGATTGAACCAAAGCCCCATCTTCATACCGTAGCGCTTGAGTTTTTCGCTGACCGCCTCGAGACCGTGCGGAAAACGGTTTTCGTCGACGATCCAGTCGCCGGTCTGCCTGAACCAGCTGACGTCGACGACGAACACGTCCACTCCGAGTTCGTGGGCGATGTCGATGTCGCCGAGAATGCGCTCTTCGTTCATCAGGTTCATGAAGTCGCCCGAATGGTCCCACCACTTGTCGCGCTCCTGCGAAGCCCAGGTGTTGTAGAATATGTACGGCATCCGCGAGCCGTAGTTTAGCGTGAAGCGGTCGAGCACGAAATCGCGGTAGGATTTGGCGAGCGCGTCCTCGCCGCCCTTCACGACGGCCGCCTGGAACCATATCGTTTCATAGGGCGACGACGGGGTTATCTCGCGGCCGTCCCAATAGTTTCCGCGGACGGCGCGCAGACTGGCGCGGCGGTCGGGCGAAACGGCGAACTCGAGAAACTTGCACGGCGCCTGCGAACCATGCTCGTAGGCGAGCAGCATCGAGGTTCCGTCCTCTCCGCCGAAGACGCACATCGGCCCCTGAAACGCAATGGAGTTTTCGTAATCCCTCGGGAAGATCGGATGCTCCGTTAGCCGGTAGGCGTGGGTCGCGGCGTCGTATTCGCTCAGACGCATCTCCTTGGCGGCATTCCAGCGCGAGACGTCGGCCGAAAAGTATTCGATGCCGTCGCGCCCATCCGCCTTGTCCATCGTGAACGACTTGCCATCGTCCGCGGTCAGTTCGTAGCGAAAGCGCACCACCGGCGAATCCGGGGCGACACGCACGACGACGCGTATGCCGGCACCGTCCAGCGCCTTGACCTTTCCCTCGTACGCATATTCGTCTACGCCGTTCGCGAGACGGACCGGCTCGCCTGACGCCGCAAGATCGGCTTCCATCGAGACCCGTCTGCCGTCAAGCGTGAAAACCGGCGCCGAAATCGCGAACTTCTCCTTCACGCCGTTTGCGGAAAACACCAGAAATTCCTTCCCGCCGCCCTTCGCCTCGACCTCGACCGGAGCCGAGTTCCAGACCGAGAACGAACACTTCGCCCCGCCGTCTCCGTTCGCCACCGAATAATACGGCACGCACGCTCCGTTCTCGAGCGCATACACTACCGGCCCTCTGGCGCGGGCGGTCTTTCCGGCGACGTCCTTGACGAGAGGGTTCGCCCTCACCGTGCGCTCGCCGACAGGGAGCGAAAGCGCGACTTCGTCGCCTTCGTTCCACTCGCGCACGATCGCGGCGTATCCGTCGGCAGTCTCGAACGCGAACGGTTCGCCGTTGACTTTGATCTCGACCGGGCCCGGGGCCTCCGAAACGTACAGGCCGAACGGATTCTCCCTGCCGAGCGCCCAGCCCGGAATCCGGAGTTTGAGCGCGAACCTCCCGGCCGTCCCGATCCTCACCGCGACATCTCCGCGCTCCGGATATCCGGTCTCGGTCTCGATCGCGATCTTGCCGCAGGCCAAAGGAAGCTGCGCCTTGCTCGATATGAACAAGTTCACGAAAGCGGTGTCTGCGGACGATGAATATATGTATCCCGGCATCGCTCCGGTCAGCTTGAGGAACATCGGCGGACAGCACGGGCAGTCGTGCCAGGCCCAACGGCGGTGGTCGGTGCTTTCGAGCGGATTTTCGTAGGTGTATTCGGTTCCGCTTTCGCCGACCGCGGTCAGCATCGCATTGTAGAGGACGCGTTCAAGTTCGTCGATGTATCTGCCGTCGGCCGAAAGTTCCGCCATCCTCGCCGAAAAGAATGC
>JAGDAE010000080.1 GCA_017959645.1 Kiritimatiellia bacterium | reverse complement strand
GCATCGGCGGGGAGTCTTTCGGCGGCTCGTTCGAATACGACCGGCGCGGCGGCAGGGCCGTGCTGACTTCGGGCGGCGGCGGATATCGCTGGTACGACATACTCGGACTCGATTCCATCGAGGAGAAGAGGGTGGAGTTCGAACTTTCCGGACGCGATCTCGCGCTTGCGCAGGAGCGCAATCCCGCTGCGGGGGCGGAAAAGGCGAGGAAAATGTCGTTCGCCGTTCCCGATTCCGAAGAGCTGAAACACGTCGCGCACTGGAATTCCGGCGACTGGCGCATAAATCTCTTCGCGAGGCGAAACGCCGAGGGCCGCTTCAGAATCGGCTTCGGCGTCGAGGAGCCGAGTCCGTGGACGAACAACGGAACCGACCGCTACGAGATGTTCAAGAGCGGCGATTGCGTCGACTTCCAGTATCTGGACGGGAACGGCGAAGCGTGCCGGCTGATGGCGTATCCTCCTGGCGGAATCGTGCTCTACCGCCACAATGCGAAAGGCGACGCGCACGTGTTCGCCTCGCCGTGGCGCAGCTACACGGTCGGCGACGTGTCGTTTCCGGAAAATCTCGATTTGAGGGTCGCCAAAGGCGAGCGGGACTACCGCGTGGAATTCGACGTTCCCGGCGATTTTAGCGGCGACCGCGAACTAAAGTGCGACTTCGGCGTCATCTTCGGCGATCGCGACGGGCGCGTCAACATGTCGAGGGTATACTGGAGCAACAAGGAGACGGGGCTTGTGAACGATGTGCCAGGCGAGATAATGCCGGAGCCGGAAAAGTGGGGCGTCATCCGCTTCGGCGCCGGCGCGAAGAAGGTGGCGGGGCCGGTCGCTTCGGCGCGAGCCGTCCGCGCCGGGCCCGTCGTCAATCCGCACGGGACCGTGTGCGAAGACGACGGGACGGCCTACCACCGCGAGAACTATGCCGCCGGGCCCGCCTACGACCGCAAAAACAAACTCGTATACGTCTCCGGCGGAAAGGGCGTCGTCCGCGCGCTGACGCTCGACGGCGAGGAGGTTTCGCGCTACCGTCTACCTTCGGCGCGGGCGTTCGACCGGTTCGATTCGCTCGTCTTCGACGATCGCTCGGGGGAACTCTTCGCTCTCGTTGGCGGTCTCGCCGCGCAGGACAAGCGCAAAAACGAGCCCGACGCCGGCATGCTCTACCGCATACGTCCGAAGACCGGCGAGGTCTCGCTCGTCGCCTCGAACCTCTGTGCGATCTCCGGCAAGGCTCTCGGCGGGCGAATCGCCGCCATGACCCAGGATTCCACCCTCGACTGGATCGACCTGAAGACGATGGCGCGTTCGCCGCTTTCGTCTGACAGCGTCGAGAACGGCTCGGTGTATCCGTGCATGATCGACTTTCTGCCGGATAGGACCCCGATCGCCTTCGTCCAGCACAATTGGTACTATCTGTACCGCAACGGACGGCGAAGCGAGCCGCGAACCGTCTTCGGCGACCGCGAGATATCCATGACCCGCGGCGCGGTGATCGGCGACGAGCTGTGGCTGCTCGCTGGTGCGACGATAAAGCGCTATGGCGCGACGGACATGAAATGCGCCCCGGGCGTGGTCTACGGCGGCGCTTCGGGATATTTTCTCGGCCATGTCGAGATGGACGAAGGAATGCACGCCGTCGGTATCTGCGCACTCGACGAACCGGGCGTGTACGCGGTAGCGTCCGCGGTGAATTCCGCAGTCTGCGTCATGCGGTACGACGATGCGAACTGGCGCATGGTTCCGCTCAAACGCTTGGGCGGAATCTGCAAACCGGCGAATCTGCTCGTGGACGACGACGGCATGATGATGGCCGATTCGCTGTGCTGGCGCTGGGATTCGCCGCCCAATTCCCCGACCGCGCTCACGGTCGTCAGAATGCCCGTCCGCGCAAGCGTCGTCGCAAAAGACGGGAAAACCGTCCACATAACCGAAACCCACGGAAGCAGAATCGAATTCCGGCACGGACGGCTTGCCGACGGTGAACTGGCGTTCGACTGGAACCGCGATTCGCTGCCATACCCGGAAGGATTCAATCCGTCCGAAGGCCAGCGATGGGGCGAGAAAGCGCCCGTCTGCGCCTTCGAGAAAGACGGCGTCGTCTTCGCGCTTTCGGCGGACGGATTCGTGCGCACTTATGCGATCGACGGCGAGGGGCATCCTGCCGGCGAGGGATATTTCGCAGAACGCCGTCTGCCGCGTCCGCCGTGGCAGGGCGGAGATTTCTCGTCGTTCGCGCCGCTCGCAGACGGTTCGTTCGCCGTGCAGGTCGGCGGCCGCGCCTACCGGTATGCGTTCGGCGGCGGCGAATGGAAGGCGGGGGAGCGACTCGGCGCGCTTGACGGATGCTATGTGGTCGCCGATGGCGGCCTCGTCGCCGTGGCAGCCGGCGCAGCCGGCGAGGTCCGGCTGTTCGCAGACGGGGATCAGTTCCGCGAATTGTGCAGAATCGACGCTCTCGCCGCGCCGCGCCGGCTGGCGATGCGCAATGGCCGTCTCGTGGTCTGGGAAGCCGCCGCGCAGAGAATCTCCTCGTACGAAATCGAAACGGAAAGCATGTGAGGGGTCCGCCAAACCATAAGGGGGTTTCGGGAAAACATATGGGGGCAAGGGCGAAAACATATGAGGGCTTTTCAGATTCATATGAGGGCTTTCGCGGTTTCATAGCAGGGCTTTCGCGGTTT
>JAGDAE010000079.1 GCA_017959645.1 Kiritimatiellia bacterium | reverse complement strand
GCCATGCCGTCAGTCAGTCTGCTTGATCACGGTCGGCTCGTTCCCTCCGTAGGTGACGTCGCGCCAGTTGGAGGAATCCAGATTTATCCGCACGCCGCGCGTCATCGCCGCCTCGGCGTACCCCTGCGCCACGTTCGCGCGCAGCGCCTCGACCGTACCCCACTTCGCAATGCCCTCTTCGCTCATCTCCAGCGCTATTTCGAACACCGCGCCTTCCTGCACGTTGACCGTGCCGGTGAACGGACGCATCCACTCGCGCGAAACATTGATCTGATGCAGACCGGGCGTCGCCGCGAACCGTCCCGGCGCAGAACCGGCAATCGCACCGTCTATCTCGACGGTCGCGCCGCCGACCACCTTTCGAAGTTCCTGCAGCTGCTCGACGTCAACGCCCTTCGTCTGGCTTTCGAGAGCCGCGACAACGCTGTCGACCGTCGTGGACACCGTAAACTGCACCGGCGCCACAGCCGCAGCCGGACGCCTCCAGCGGGCGGACTTCTGCGCCACGACCGGCGCCGCCTGCGCGATCCACCTGTCGAAGAGAATCTGGTAGTAGCCCATCGGGTCGTCGTCTGCGCCGGCGACCGGCATCGTCTGGGCCGGCAGCGGGACGCTGTCGACGCTCGCGCCGGAGGAATCCATGATCTTAAGCGTCATCCTCAGCGTGAACACCTTCGACGGCTGGCCGCCGATGTTGCGCGCCATCGCCCTGGCGTCGGCTATCGTCGCCGCCGCGATATAGTCGCATCCGAGCATCTGGGCGACGCGCGGAACGGAACCGCCGGTGAAAATCCCCGGCACGAGCCCGGAGGCCTCTTCGTCTACCGTCACCTTGTAGCGGCGGAACGTGTCCGCGACCTGAGCCGAATCCATAACCGCAAAACCGTCGACCTCGGCGAGCGCCGCGGCCAGACGGTCGCGCACGCCGTCGACCTCGTCATCCATGCCGGCGACTTTGGTCCGGTTCTGCACGAACACCGCGATGGTCTTGGTTTCGGTCGCTTCCTGCCGCAATTCGACCGACTCTACGACCGTGGTCGTCACGTTCTTGACGACCGTGGTGGTGACCGTCTGCTGCGCCGACACGACACCGGAAAACGCCGCCAGCCCGGCCGCAATGAGCTTCTTCATGTCGAAACCCTCCATTTAAAGGTCAGAAGTACCAGTTGATCACCGGCAGAAACGGAACGTTGTTGTCTTGAATGACGTTGACGACACCGATCTGCACGCCATACATCTTGCGCGTGACATTGATGACTCCAAGCTGCCAGCCGCGGAAGACGTCAGTCGTGTTGATGAGGCCGATTTGCCATCCGTCGAAGTCCTCGACCCAGTTCCAGCCGCCAATCTGCAACCCCTTGACGTTCCAGAAACCGGGCGGTATCCCTACAGGCGTTATCAGGTTGATCGACAGCGGCGTGTAGCTGCCCATGCACTCGAGCGGCGGATTCTTGCCCTCGACGCTCAGATTGGCCTCGGCGCCGTACACGGCGGCTGAAACCGCCATCGCGGCGGCGATCAATATCTTTTTCATCGGTTCGCTGCTCCTTTCGTCGATTGTCGGTACGCGGGAATTATATCAAATCCGGTTTAGCGGCGCAATGGCGGAAAAGCTACCGCACTACGAAATTGACCATCCTCTTCGGAACGGCGACGACCTTGACGATCGTCTTGCCCTCAAGGAATTTCGCGACGTCCGCGTTCGCTTTCGCCGTAGCCGCCATTTCGTCCGGCGTCGCCTGCGGAGGAACCTTGATCCTGCCGCGCAGCTTGCCGAGAACCTGCACCGGTATTTCGATTTCGTCCTCGACGAGCGCGGATGCGTCATACTCGGGCCACGGCTCGTACGCGAGCGTTCCGCAATGGCCGAGAAAACTCCACAACTCCTCTCCGAGATGCGGCGCGAACGGAGAAAGGCATAGCACGAACTTTTCGAGAAACTCTCTGGGCAGCCCTCCCGCCTTCGCGAAGCCCTCAGCCTCGTTCACGCAGACCATCATCGCGGAAATTGCCGTATTGAACGCCATCGCTTCGAGATCGCCGCCGACTTTCTTGACCGTCGCCGCGATGCATTTCGCCTCTTCTTTCGTCATCGCGCGGTTGGCGACCTGGGTCTCGGTAACGAGCCGGTTCGCGCGCTTCAGGAACCTGTGCACGCCCTCGACGCCCTTGGTGGACCACGGCTTCACCGCCTGCAGCGGCCCCATGAACATCTCGTATAGACGCAGCGAATCGGCACCGTAGTCGCGGATCACATCGTCGGGATTGACGACGTTTTTGAGCGACTTCGACATCTTCGCCGGGAACTCTGACAGCTCCTCCGGTTCGCCGCCTTCCTCGGCGCCCCAGGGCTTGCCGTCGCGCCACTCGATCTTGTCCATCGGGACGAGAACGCCGCGCTTCG